>JBFYXI010000177.1:0-12614 GCA_041310635.1 Desulfuromonadaceae bacterium
CTGCCAATCCGAACGGTTCGACGGCGGCCATCGCCGGGGTATGCGACGCCAGCGGCCGGTTGTTCGGGCTGATGCCGCACCCGGAAGCCTATACGCTCCGGACCCATCATCCGCGCTGGACCCGCGAACCGGAATTGCCGGAAGAGGGAATGGGGCTGTGGCTCTACCGCAACGCGGTGACGTTCATTCGCAACGAGCTGCTATGATCAGGCGCAAGGCGCGGAGAAAATCAACCCGAATGCAGCGGTAATCACAAATCAGATCAACGGGTTCAGTCAAAAAAACCATAAGCTAGGTTCTTTCTGCGCCTCCGCGTCTCTGCGTCAGAGTTTTTTCTTAAAGTTTTTCAACTATCGCTGCACAGGACACGCAATGTTCGACAAGTTCAACGATGAATGCGGGGTGTTCGGTATCTTCGGTCATCCCGAAGCTGCCAACCTCACCTACCTCGGCCTCTATGCTCTGCAACACCGCGGCCAGGAAGGGTGTGGCATCGTTTCCGCCGACGGTCAGAACCTGCATGCCTGGCGCGGCATGGGGCTGGTTGCCGACGTGTTCCGGGACGACAGTGTCTTCGGCAGGCTCCCCGGGCGCAGCGCCATCGGCCATGTGCGCTACTCGACGGCCGGCGGCAGTGACCTGAAGAACGTCCAGCCGATCATGGTCGACTATCATCGCGGCAGCATTGCCGTGGCGCATAATGGCAACCTGGTCAACGCCCGGGAACTTCGCAACGAACTGGAGCATGCCGGCTCGATCTTCTCGACGACCTCCGATACCGAGGTGATTATCCACCTGCTGGCGCGCAGCCAATGCGACCTGCTTCCCGACCGTCTCACCGAAGCCCTGTCCATGGTCAAAGGCGCTTACAGCGCGGTGTTCCTCACCGAGACACGCATGGTCGCGGTGCGCGACCCCAACGGTTTTCGCCCGCTGGCGCTGGGTCGGCTGAACGAAGCCTACGTGGTCGCTTCGGAAACCTGTGCCTTTGACCTGATCGAGGCCGAGTTCATCCGCGAGATCGAGCCGGGGGAGATGATCGTCGTCAACAAGGAGGGGATGAAGTCCTACAAGCCGTTCGCCGCGGCGGAACCGACACCGTGCATTTTCGAATTCATCTACTTCGCCCGGCCGGACAGCACCATCTTCGGCCGCCAGGTCTATCAGGTGCGCAAGGAACTCGGCCGGCAACTGGCCATCGAACACCCGGCAGAGGCCGACCTGGTGATCGCCGTCCCCGACTCCGGAATGCCGGCGGCGATCGGCTATGCCGAACAGGCGGGAATCCCCTTCGAATTGGGGCTGATCCGCAACCATTATGTCGGTCGCACGTTCATCGAGCCGCAACAGTCGATCCGTCACTTCGGAGTCAAGCTCAAGCTCAACCCGGTCCGCTCGATCATCGAGGGGAAGCGCGTGGTGGTGGTGGACGACTCGATCGTGCGCGGCACCACGGCGCGCAAGATCATCAAGATGATCCGCAACGCCGGCGCCAGGCAGATCCACTTGCGCATTTCCAGCCCGCCGACCAGTTTCCCTTGCTATTACGGCATCGATACGCCGACCCGCAAGGAGTTGATCTCTTCGTCGCACACCGTGGAGGAGATCAACCGCTACATTACCGCCGATACCCTGGGTTACCTGAGCCGCGAGGGGATGATGACCGCGGCCGGGGCGCAGGTCGACACGACCCGCGGCTGCTTCTGCGACGCCTGTTTCAGCGGGCACTACCCAGTCAAGTTCCCGCGGCTGAAAGATGACACGCAGCTGGGGCTGTTTTAAACAGGAATACAGGAAGGAATCCAGGATTCAGAATTCAGAATAGAACCAGAGATTTTCTCCTGAATCCTGGACCCTGAATACGCATCCCTAAGATGAATTCGAAGGAGAGAACGATGACTCAACAGGAACGTGCTGAATTGATGCAGATCATCCGCGAGCTGTCCTACGAGGAGCGTGAAGTGACGCTCGCCTCGGGGCGTAAAAGCAATTTCTATTTCGATGGCAAGCAGACCTGTCTGCATGCCCGGGGCGGCCTGTTGGTCGGCAAGGCATTCTGGCAGGAGGCCAAACATTTTCCGGGGCCTGTCCACGGCGTCGGCGGCCTGACCCTGGGGGCCGACCCGATCGCCACCGCCACGTCGATTGCCGCCGCGCTGGAGGGAGAAGCCGTGCATGCCTTCATCATCCGCAAGGAGCCGAAAGGGCATGGCACCGGTCAGTGGCTGGAGGGGCGCAAGAACCTCCCGGCCGGCAGCCGGGTCGTGATTGTGGAAGATGTGACCACCACCGGCGGCTCGTCGATGAAGGCGGTCGAACGCGCCCGCCAGGAAGGGCTGGAGGTGATCGGCATCATTACGTTGGTCGACCGCGAGGAAGGCGCCCGCGCCAACATCGAAACGGAGGGGTTGCCCCTTCGCGCGGTTTTCACCCGCACCCAGGTGGTCGGCGGTTAGCGGGCTGCCTCGGTTTTACTTTTCAAGACAATGGGCCCGCCGGCAACGGCGGGCCCATTGTCTTCGCGGGCATCAGAGGCGGCCGGGGGGGGGGGTGCCGTTGCGCAGGGCCTTGACGGTGACCACCAGCAGGGCCACGGTGGTGATCGGCAGGGCGAACCAGACGAGGGCGTGGCGAAATCCGGCCTGGGCGTCATGGCCCGTGGCGGTAAAGACCAGGTCGACGATATAGGCGATGTAGAAGCCGAGCAACATGGCGCCATTCCAGCGGCTGATCTGATAGTTGACGAACAGTACCGGCAGGCAGGCGATCGCCACCGCGATCATCACCGGGATGTCGAATTGCATTGCCGCGGCTGGCACCGGAATGCCGTCGGGGGCCACCAGGCTAGAGAGTCCGAGTACCGAGAGGAGATTGAAAAGGTTGCTGCCGACCACGTTGCCGACGGCGATGTCACGTTCGCCGCGCAGTGACGCAACCACCGAGGTGGCGAGTTCCGGCAGCGAGGTGCCGAAGGCCACGATGGTCAGGCCGATCACCAGTTCCGTGACGCCAAAGTAGCGGGCCGTGGCGGTCGCCGCCGTGACTAGCCACTGGGAACCAAGCACCAGCATGGCGATCCCCGCCACGATCTGGGCGGTGCTGACCAGCCCTCCCTTGAGGGTCTGCGGCTCCTCGCCGCCGACCGCCTGATCGTACTCCTGGCGATTCTGCTTTTCATCGCTCCGGCTCTTGCGGATCACGTACACCGTGTAAACGATGATGCCGGTGAAGAGCACGGCCCCTTCCAGGCGACCGATGCTGCCGTCGAGGCCGAAGGGCACGATCAGCAGGGAGGCGATGATGACCAGGGGGACATCCAGACGGACCAGCTGCTGATTGACCACCAGCGGGGCGACCAGCGCGGAGAGGCCGAGAATCAACAGAACGTTGCAGATATTGCTGCCGACCACGTTGCCGAGGGCCAGCTCGCCCTTGCCGGCATAGGCGGAGATCACCGAAACCGCCAGTTCCGGGGCACTGGTGCCGAAGGCGACCACGGTCAGGCCGATGACCAGCGGCGAGATGCCGAACATGACGGCCAGGCGTGATGAACCGCGGACCAGGCTTTCACCGCCGAAAGTCAGCAGCGCAAAGCCGGCGACCAGCAGCAGCAGCGTCAGCATGCGCGGCCAGCCCGCTCAGCGCAGGTAGGCATCCGTGACATAGCGGCGCATCATGACGTGAGTATTGAAGTAGTAGGCATTCTTGCCGATGGCATTCTTCATCACCCGGATCCAGCCCGGGCGATCGCTGTAAAAGAGCGGCATGATAGTGCCTTCGAGTTTGGCATAGAGATTGAGCACGTCCTCGTCGGTATGGTTGACCGCGGTCGTTGTCTCGGTCGGCGCCGGGCCGATTGCCCAGCCGGTCACCCCTTCGATGTGTCCCTCGATCCACCACCCGTCGAGGACACTGAAGTTGGGCACGCCGTTCAGGGCAGCCTTCATGCCGCTGGTTCCGGAGGCTTCCAGGGGGCGCAGCGGATTGTTCAGCCAGATGTCGACGCCGGGGATCAGGCGGCTGGCGACGTCCATGTTGTAGTTCGGCAGGTAGGCGATGCGCAGGCGGTCGCCGAAGCGATTCACATAGCCCCGAATCTCCTGGATCAGACGTTTGCCCTCTTCGTCACGCGGGTGGGCTTTGCCGCCGAATACCAGTTGCAGTTTGCCATCGCTGATCGCCAGCAACCGCTCGATGTCGCTGAAGATCATGTTGGCGCGCTTGTAGGCGGCGGCCCGGCGCGCGAAGCCGATCGTCAGCAATTCGGGGTCGAGGCGAATGCCCGTGACCTCGTCGACGTACTGGAACAGGTAGGCCTTGGCTCCGCGATGGGCATCCCAGACCTCGGTGTCGGGGATATTGTCGACCCGGACCAGCAGCTCCGGCTCATGGGCCCAGCCGGGGAGGTACTGGTCGAACAGCGACATCATGTATGGGGAGGCCCAGGTGAAGGGGTGGATGCCGTTGGTGATGGCATGGATCTCGAAACCGGGGAAGAGGTTCTGCGACACTTCGCCATGCTTCTTGGCCACACCATTGACGAAATGGGAGAGATTCAAGGCGAGCATGGTCATGTTCAGAACCTGGGCACCGCCCAGCTCGCGCAACAGCGACATGGGCACCACCTCGCCCATGATCTGGCTGACCATCTCGTAGGGGAAGCGGTCGTGGCCGGCCTCCACCGGGGTGTGGGTGGTAAAGACACACTGTTCCTGAACCCGGCGGGTATCCCAGGAATCGCGTTCGTCCCAGGTGTCCTCCACCGGCCGCCGGTGATGATTGAGGAGTTCAAGGGTCAGGAGGCTGGCGTGCCCCTCGTTCAGGTGGTATTTGCGCACCTGGAAACCCAATACCTGGAGCAGGCGGGCGCCGCCGATGCCGAGGACAATTTCCTGCTTGAGCCGATAGCTCTGGTCGCCGCCGTAGAGGTGGTCGGTAATCGCCCGATCCTCGGGAAGATTGCCGGGGATGTCGGTGTCGAGGAACAGGACCGGGACTTCGCCGCCGGTCGGGCTCTTGACCCGGTACAGCCACGACTGGATCTTGACGTCCCGGCCCTCGATGGTGACCAGGGTTTTCCCCGGGAGCAGTTCCATGAATTCTTCCGGTTTCCACAGCACCGGCTCCTCGACCTGCCACTCGTCAGCGGTGAAGCTCTGCTGAAAATATCCCTTGCGGCTGAGCAGGGTGACGGCGACCAGGGGCAGCTTGAGGTCGGCCGCGCTCTTGATAGTGTCGCCGGCAAGCACGCCCAGGCCCCCGCTGTAGGTGGGGATCTCGTTGGTCAGGCCGATCTCCATGGAGAAATAGGCGTAGCGGGGTTGATCGGTAAACCGTCTCCAGCTGATCATATGCGAGGTCCTTTGCAAAGTTGCGTGTCGCGGCGGACACGGTCGATAACCGTGACAGAATAGCACAAGACGGGCGGGAGTGCATTCCCGGTTGCCGGCACTCGGTTGCCGGCACCGGTACCGCTCCTGTGATGGCAATGGTAACTGCTTGCAAAATCTGTGTTTTTTATGGAAGATAAGAGCAGTCATGTACGAAACCTATTATGGTCTGCAGGAAAAGCCCTTCGGCATCACCCCTGACCCTCGCTACCTGTATCTCGGCAAGGGTCATCGGGAGGTTTTTGCCCATCTGCTCTATGGTTTACGCAGTGGCGTCGGTTTCATTGCGGTCACCGGCGAGGTTGGCTCCGGCAAGACCACGATTCTGCGCACTCTCTGCAGCCAGCTCGACGAGTCCTGCTACCGGCTGGCGCTGATTTTCAACCCGAAGCTGACACCGATCGGGCTGCTGCAGAGCATCAATGCCGAATTCGGCCTGACCGGCCGCAGCCGCAGCCTGGCGGTTCTGGTACGCGAGCTGAATGTTTTTCTCCTGGAGGAAAATCGCAGCGGGCGTACCCCAGTGTTGATCATCGACGAGGCCCAGAACCTCTCCGTCAACGTCCTCGAGCAGATCCGGCTGCTCTCCAACCTGGAGACCGAGCGGGCCAAGCTGATTCAGATCGTGTTGGTCGGCCAGCCGGAACTGGCGGGGCTGCTCTCCCGGCCGCACCTGCGTCAACTCAACCAGAGGATCGTGGTGCGCTGCCAGCTCGAGGCCCTGAGCCGCGAGGAAACCGCCACCTACGTGCTGCATCGCCTGCAAGTGGCCGGTCGCGCCGATGGCGCACTGTTCTCCCCCACGGCGCTCGAGGAAGTCTACCGTCGTACGGCGGGATACCCCCGGCTGATCAATCTCGTTTGCGATCGGGCCCTGCTGGTCGGCTACGCGGAAGAGCGCGGCCAGGTCAATCCGCGCGAGGTGCGGCAGGCCGCCCGGGAAGTGGCCGGCAGTGATCTGCCGGACAACCGGGCCGCTGCCGGCATCCGCTTGATGGCCTGGCTGGCGCGGCTGGCGGGCCTGCCGCGCGGGACATAGTCAATGCCGCGGAAATCGGAAGGACGTCGATGAGCACCATTCTCAAGGCGCTGAAAAAACTTGAAGAAGAGAAGCGCGCGGCAGCTCCGGAGACTCTGCTGGGGCAGATCCTGGTTGATCGTGGGGCAAGGCGGCGGCCCGCCCGCAGCGTGCTGCTGGTGTCGGCCGGGGTGGCAGGGGGCTTGTTGCTGGCACTCCTGGCTGGGTCGGGAATCTTCTGGCTGAAGAGTCCATCGCCGGTGGCCAGCGTTGCCGCCCCGGCACAACCCTTGCCAGCTGAGCCTACCGTCGTTGCCGCCGCCGAGCCGGGTGCGGCTGCATCGTCGCCCGCCGCACCCGGCGCGAAAGTCCTATCTGAAATCACCACGGCGGTGGATCGCCCGGTGCCGGCAGCACCCGTGCTGCCGCAGGCTGTGACGGTGCCGCTCGGGACGGGTGAACAGGTGCCTGCCGGCTTGGCACCGGCAGGTCGGGATATGAGCCCGCAGCAGGTCCGGGTTGACGGCCCGCAGCTGCCTCCAGCTGGCCAGCCGCGGGCTGCCCTGAACCTGGAAATTAGCGAGATTTTTCCGGCGAGCGACGCTGGCGGAGCGATGGCGCTGGTCAACGGCCTGCCGGTCATGGAAGGAACTTGGGTCGATGACGCCCTGGTGAAGGAAATCCGCCGCGGAGAAGTCCTCTTCGAAATTGCCGGTCGGACGGTGGTGGTGCCGCTGCGCACCGCCGACTGACGCCGGGCTAGAAGCCCCAGCTGTCCGGCCCCTCGTTCAACCATAGGTAGTCGGCTGTTGCCGGGCTGATCTGGCTGCGGGTGACGCGGCCATCGATTTCCGGCAGAACCACACGGTATTCGACCTTCATCAGCTGCAGCAATTGGCGCGGGATGCCGAACTTCCAGGCATGAGCGCTCCCGGCCAGCACCACCACGCGGTAATCCGGGTTGGCCGTGAGAAATTCGGCCAGATGGCGGGCCATCATGATATCCCAGAGCATTTGCGCCTCGCAGAAAAAGAGAAATTCCTGGCCGTGCCCGCCGTGCACGCCCAGAGCCCGCCGGATCAGTTCGGCGTATTCCGGGTCGACCACGCACTGCACGTTGCCCAGCATCTGCCGGTCAAGGTCGGGGAGGGCGGCGAATCCCTGACGTGCCACCTTGCCGCTGATTTCGCGCGAAAGGTTGAGACCAACCAGCTTCACCTGCTGCTGTTTGGCAAATTCGAATATCTCCCGATACTCCTCCCACATGCTCCAGTTGTCCTGAAAATCAAGGATGAATCGCGTGAGCGGGTAGTTGCCGTCAACCCAGCGATCAAGGGCGGGCTGGCTGTCCTTGCGGAACATTTCCAGACCGACAGCCAAGGGGCCGGCATCCTTTTGCAGGGCGCGGATGATGCTGAGCTGGGCCTGGTGATGGCCGACATGGTCATGCAGTTCGCCGACGAAAATGACCTGTGCCGTGGCAAGATCGCGCAGCATCTCCTCGACGGGCACCTCCGTGCGATCGCTCGCCCGCAGGAGATGCGGATGGGCAACAACTGCCGCCGGCAGGCAGAGCAGCAGCAGAGTCGGCAAGATCAGGCGCAGCAAAGAGGTACACAGGGCCATGTCAGTTCTCCTTCGGGAAACGGAAAGTCAACGGGGAGGACTCCGCCTCCCAGGTCGATTTGATCAGATTGCGGCCGGCCTCGAACAGTAACAGGCTGTAGCGGCCGTAATGGGATATTTTGGCTGCCACGGCGTGGGCCGCCGCCGGCGTACGGGCCAGCAGGAGCGCCCGGGCACCCTGTCGTTCCTGGCGACGGGCGACCACGGTGAACAGCGCATCGCCGGTCAATTGTTCCCCGTCCAGCTGCCAGGATTTCGCTTGCGCTCCACCGATGGCCAGGCCTGTCGGCAGCGGCGGTCTGAGTTCAGTGCGCTGCGGCCAACCGAGCAGCAGCAGATCGCGACCGGCGAAGTCCGTGTGATCGAGATCGGCCTCATCGACGAAGTCGCTCCCCTCCCAACGCAACCCCTTGAGCAGGATACGCGCTGCGTCCACCAGCGGCCGCTGACCGCTGGCGACGATCACCAGCGGCCGTTGCGGGGTGGTCAGGTCGTTGATGGTGGGGGGCACTTCGTCCGGCGCCAGGCGGCGAAAGAGATCGCCGGCCGGGTCGACATCGAGTCGTGTCGGGCGGGCCGCCGAGGTGAACCGAAACGGCATGCGTGGTCCTGACAGTGACAGCGTATGGGTGATCGTCCCGCCATCGGCAGCGGTCAATCGCAGGGGGACGTCAAGCCGGTAGGGGGGGGTGCTCTGGCTCAGCACGCCGCTGGTCACCCAGCCTTCGCCACTGCGCTCCAGTTGTACCTGGTCAAGCAGCAACTGGGGGGCGCCCGGTTGCTCCACCCATTGGCGGAAGAAAGGGTGCAAATCCTGGCCGGCGGCCCGGGCGAAAATCCTTGCCAGGTCAGGCCAGCCCAGCTGCCGCCCCAGCCCCTCTGCGGCCAACTGCCGCAGCCCGCCCCAAAAGGCCTCTTCACCAATCTGCTTGCGCAGCATGTGAAAGACCATCGCTGCCTTGCCGTAACCGACCGCTTGCTGGTACCTGGCCATGCGCCCGCTGAACTCGCGCAAGGCAAAGTCGTTGCTGGCGTTGACCAGGGCCGCATAGTCGCGCAGGATCTTCTGCCGGTAGGCGAGGGCTTCCGCTGCCTGGCCGGTTTCCTTGAGGAGATAGTCGGAGAGGTAGGTGGTCAACCCTTCGGCCCAGTTGCCGTGTGCGTAGTCGACCTCGACGGCGTTGCCCCACCAGGAGTGGACGATTTCGTGAGGCAGGCTGGTATCGAGGATGAAGGGCAGACGGATCACGCTGTTGCCGAGCAGGGTCCACGACGGCAAGCCGTAGCCGGTCGGCAGGAAGTTTTCGACTACGGCAAACTTGGCGAAGGGGTAGGGGCCGATAAGCTCACGGTAGAATTCCAGGTGACGGCGCATGGCGGCGAGGTAGCCGGGGGCGAGGCCGGCGTTCTCTGCCGACAGGAAGGTCAGCAGCTGGATGTCGTCGAGGCTGGCGCGGGACAGCTGGTAGCGGCCGGCCGCCAGGGCCAGCCCGGCCAGCGGGAAGTCGTTGCGCCAGAGGCTGACGGTGTCGCCGTCGCGAGTCTCCAGGCTCATCAGTTCGCCGGCAGTCACCGCCACCAGGCCGTCTGGTGCGGTTAAGCGCAGCCGATGCCGGCCTCGCTGCGTCAGGCTTTGCGGGAACCAGGCAACCCCCTCGGCGAGAAAAGCACCCTGCGGCAGGATTGCCGCGCGCACTCCGAAGGAAGGATCCTCCACCCCCAGCGTTTCGGCCGGCAACGGATCATTGAACACGGCATGGTAGCGGACTGTGATCGTGCCTGCCGGCTGCGGCCACCAGAGGCGCCCGTTTTGAAAGGTGAACGCCGCCGGCCGGCCATCGATTTCGATACTCTCGACCATTGCCGCGCCATCAAGACGTAACGGCGGAATGAGCGGCTGTTCGCGGCTGGTGAGAATGACCTGCCCGGCGACCCGATGCTGCTCGGGGTGAAGGCGCAAATCCAGGTCGTAATCGATGATTGCCGAGGCGGCGGGAGCCGAGACCGGCAGGGTTAAGATCCCCCAGAAGAGGGCTAGCGGAATCGGCAGTCTAGAGAATATTCTCCAAAAAACTGTTGAATATTCTTCAAAAGGAGCGGCGCAAATAGCAATGTAATCAGAAAAACTCATAAAAAATAATGACATATGAGGTTGGCATGCAAAATGTAAATTAACTAGCTGACTCAACCAAGGAACGACTTATGAAATATTACCAGATTGCTCTAGCGTTTGTCTTGTTCCTGGTCATCCTGCCGCCGGCCGCCCCGCACGCAGCAGCCCTCGACGATCTGGTTGCCGAAGCCCTGGTGAGCAACCCTGAGCTCAAGGCATCCGAGGCCCGCTGGCAGATGTACACCCACAAGGCCCGCCAGGCTGGCACCTTCGACGATCCGATGCTGATGCTCGGCATCGACAACGGTCTGATTCGCGACCCCTTCAATTTCGACCGGGACATGGCGACCTCGAAAGTGATCGGCATCAGTCAAATGGTGCCGTTCTTCGGCAAGCGCACGCTCGCCCGCGAAGCCGCCAGCCTGGAAGCCGTCGCGGTGCGGTGGGAGGTGGATGAGCGCAAGTTGGAACTGACCGCCATGGTCAAGGAAACCTGGTACCGGCTCTATTTCGCCGACCGCTCGCTGGCGGTCCTGGAACGCTCCATTGCCTCCCTTGACGACCTGCTGCGTTTCACTGAAGCCATGTACGGTGTCGGCCAGGGGCGGCAGGCGGATGTGCTGCGCGCCCAGGTTGAACGATCGAAGATGGAGGAAATGCGCCTGGTGCTACAGCAGCAGCGCCGTTCCCTGGCGGCGGCTCTCAACACCCTTCTCTCACGACCGACGACGACCGCGGTGCCGACGGTTGACCAGGTTGAACTGACAGCGGTGGCCTTTGATGCCGCCGAGCTCGAGCGCCTGGCCGAGGAGAACCGGCCGCTGCTGCGCAGTCTGGCTGCGCGCATCGACAAGGCCAGGGCCGAACGGGCCTTGGCTGACAAGGAATTCTACCCGGATTTCACCCTGGCCTTCGAGTACATGCAGCGCGACTCGGTTATGGACGATCCCGGGCACGACATGTACAACGCCAGCGTCAGTTTCAACTTACCGCTGCAGCGCGAGCGACGCCACGCCATGGTTGCTGAAAGCGTGGCGGCACAGCGCATGGCTGGCGAAGAGTGGCACGTGGCCCGCAACAACATTCGCCAGGCGATCGCCGAGCTGCTGGCGCAGCTGGAGCGGGACCGCAAGATGGCAAGTCTGTATCGCGAGGGGTTGCTGCCGCAGGCGGGGGCTGCTCTGGAATCGTCCTTGTCGGCCTACCGGGCGGGGAAGGGTGAATTCATGCAGGTGCTCGACAGCCGGATGGCCTTCTTCAATGTCGAGCGTGATTATTACAAGTCCGTGGCCGAGCATCAGATGGAACTGGCCCGGCTCGAAGCGACCGTAGGCGTTTCCCTGGCGATCAACTGACGAGGAGCTGGTATGAGTCTCTCCGGCAAAAGAACAACCTGGCTGGTGGTTATCGGCCTGATCGTGGCGCTCGCCGGCGGTTACTGGGCTGGAGCCACCCGGCACGGCCATGACAGCCCGGGAGGTGCCCGCCTGTCTGCTGGCGACCAAAAGGTCCAGTACACCTGCGGCATGCACCCGTTCATCATCCAGGACGAGCCGGGGATCTGTCCGATCTGCAACATGGAGCTGACCCCGCTCAAACCGGGCACCGGCGGCCAAGGCGGCGAGCGGGAGATCAAGCACTGGGTGTCGCCGATGGATCCGGCCTATGTGCGCGAGGAACCGGGACAGGATTACATGGGGCATGACCTGGTGCCGGTTTACAGCGATGGCGGATCGGGCGGCATTGCCGTCGACCCGGTGATTCAGCAGAGCATGGGGGTGCGCACCGCTGCCGTGGAGGTGCGTGACCTGCATCGCTCTCTGCGCGCCATCGGCCTGGTTGCCTTCGATGAAGCCCGCCAGTACGCGGTCAGCAGCAAAGTCGAAGGGTGGATCGAACGTCTGTACCTCAACCAGTCCGGGCAGCCGGTACGCAAGGGGCAGCCCCTGCTGGACATCTTCAGCCCTGACCTGGTAGCGGCCCAGCAGGAGTACCTGCTGGCACTGGCAAGCAGTAAACGTCTGACGCCGAGTCCGTACCCGGAAATTGCCGACGGCGGCCGGCGTCTGCTCGACGCCGCCCGCAGTCGCCTGCGCTATTGGGACATTACCGAGCAGCAGATCGATCAGCTTGAGCGAACCGGACAGGTGCAGAAGTCCCTGACTCTTTACAGCCCGAACAGCGGCATTGTGACCATGAAAAAGGCGCTGCAGGGGATGCGGGTGATGGCTGGCGAAGAACTGCTGCAGATTGCCGACCTCTCCACGGTCTGGATCAATGCCGAACTGTATGAACAGGATCTGCCATGGGTCGCGGTCGGCCAGCGGGCCCGGGTCGAACTCCCCTATGCGTCAGGCAAGGTGCTGGAAGGGCAAGTCGATTTCATCTATCCCTACCTGACCGGCGAGACGCGCACGGTCAAGGCCCGTCTGGTCTTTGCCAATCCCGGACTGGAACTGAAGCCCGA
>JBFYXI010000148.1:0-2627 GCA_041310635.1 Desulfuromonadaceae bacterium
CGGAACCTGAGCCGCGCAGCAAGAGTTCCCGGTGCCGTCCGGAAAGCTCGCCAAAAGGGGTGTCGAGGCCGAAGCCGTAGTGCTCGCCGAGGGCTTCGAGAATCGGCAGGTAGTAAAAGCCGGTCCGCAGGCTCCACGGAGCTACCGCCCCGTTACGCAGAGTCAGTGCGGGATCGGGAAACACCTTCTCCGGGTCGAAATAGTGCCGGGTGCCGAGCCCGGTGCACTCCGGGCAAGCCCCATGCGGGCTGTTGAAGGAAAACGTTCGCGGCGCGATCTCCGGCAGCGACACTCCGCAATCGACGCAGGCATGGCGCGCCGAAAAGAGCAGGGGAAGTGCAGGCGGAGCCTCCGCAGCGCCAACAACCTCAACCTGCACCAGCCCGTCGGCGAGGCGCAGGGCGGTTTCCAGAGACTCCGCCAAACGCGCGGCGATCTCCGCCTTGACCACCAGGCGGTCGACCACCACCTCGATGGTGTGGTGCTTCTGCTTGTCCAGTTCCGGGGTTGCGGTCAATTCATACTGGCTGCCGTCAATGCGCACCCGGGCATAGCCGTCAGCCTGCAACTGCCGCAACTCCTTGCGGTACTCCCCCTTGCGGCCGCGTACGATCGGCGCCAGAACCAACAGCCGGGTCCGCTCCGGCAGAGCCAGAATCCGGTCGACCATCTGCTCGACGGTCTGGGTGGTGATCGCCCGGTCGCACTGGGGGCAGTGGACCTGGCCGGCCCGCGCAAACAGCAGGCGCAGATAGTCATAGATTTCGGTGACCGTACCGACGGTGGAGCGGGGGTTTTTAGAGGTGGTTTTCTGTTCGATGGCGATCGCTGGCGAGAGGCCCTCAATGCTTTCCACGTCCGGCTTGTTCATCAGCTCGAGGAACTGGCGGGCATAGGCGGAGAGGCTCTCCACATAGCGCCGCTGCCCCTCGGCATAAATGGTATCGAAGGCCAGAGTGCTCTTGCCGGAACCGGAAACACCGGTGATCACCACCAACCGGTCGCGCGGAATCTCGACGTCGATGCACTTGAGGTTGTGCTCGCAGGCACCCTTGATGAGAATTTTGTCGGTCATAAGAGATTCAAGACGGAAGACTCAAGATATCGCCCTTTCCTTGGGTCTTGTGTCTTCAATCTGCATGTTTTGCCATCTGCTCCGCCATTCTGATCGCTGCAACCAGACTCTTCTCACTCGCCCGACCGGTGCCGGCCAGGTCGTAGGCGGTGCCGTGATCGACGCTGGTGCGCACGATCGGCAGTCCCAGCGTGACATTGACGCCATCCTCGAAGTGCAGTAGTTTGAGTGGCCCCAGCCCCTGGTCATGATACATGGCAATGACCGCGTCGTAGCGCCCCTGCGCGGCAAAGTGGAAGAGGGTGTCGGCACTGTGGGGACCGCTGGCATCGATCCCGCCGGCGCGAGCCGCGGCGATGGCCGGGGCGATGAGGCGCGCTTCTTCATCGCCGAACAGCCCTCCCTCGCCGGCATGGGGATTGAGCCCAAGCACCGCCAGGCGCGGGTGCGTACAGCCGAAAAACCTCCGGAATGCCGCATCGGTGATATGCACGGTGTGCTGAATGGCCTCGCTGCTGAGGGCCGCCGGAACCTCGCGCAGGGACAGGTGGGTGGTTACCAGACAGACCTTGAGGCGCTCGCCGCCGAGCATCATCACCACCCGCTCAACACCGCAACGCTCGGCAAGTAGCTCGGTGTGGCCGGGGAAACCGCAGCCGACCCGGCGAATGGCCGCCTTGCTGATCGGCGCCGTCACCATACCGGCCGCTGCCCCTTGGCGACAACTGTCGCAGGCCCAAACCACGTAGTCGAGCATCGCCCGGCCGCAGGCGGCATCCGGAGCACCATAACGCAGTGCAGCAGCCTGCAGCGACGACAGGGCCTGTACAGCCAGCTGGCGGCTGCCAAGCTGAAGGCGGTGGCTGCCGTAACCCTCAGGATTGCCGGCTTCCACCTGCGCAATTACCCCGAACAGACGCGCGGCACGGCAAAGCACTCCGATATCTCCGGCGACCAGCAGCGGTCGGCGGCAGGTGTCCAGCCCTCCGGCGAGCAGGGCCTTGACAATCAGCTCCGGGCCAACCCCGGAGGGATCGCCCATGGTAACGATCAGCGGACGCTGCATCACTAACCTCTCCGACCGCTTGGCCGGCAATCTTGGAGCATTATAGCGCAGGGACTGCCGGCCTCTCAACCGCACAGTTTTCAAAGCGCCGCAATTTGGCTATAATGTGCCACCACCTGCCGCTGTGGAGGTTCCATGCGCGACGATATCTTTGAGCGACGCCAAGCCGAGCGTCGCGCCGCCTTGAATTTTCTCGACTACGAGATCCTCTCCCAGGAAGGGGCGATTGTCGGTCGAGGTCTGGCGCGCACCTTGAATCTCAGTGAAACCGGTTTGCGCCTGGAAACCGGGCAGTTTCTTGAGCCCGGACAAACCCTGCGCATCACCCTGGGCCTGGCCAATGCTCTGGTGCAGCTGACCGGGCGCGTGGTTAATTCGCAGCCGCTGGACGACGAGCTCTGCACAACCGGCATCCAGTACGTTGTGTTCGATCAAGCCGAGCAGCGCATCCTGCAGCACTACTTTGCGGAAATCTCCAGGGCAGCC
>JBFYXI010000183.1:0-9135 GCA_041310635.1 Desulfuromonadaceae bacterium
CTGGTGCGTGTCGAGATGGTCCGGAGCGATCCCGGCCTCCCGCACACGCCCGATCTGGGCCAGCACTTCCCGGTAGACGCGGTCACTTGGTATCTGTCCGTCGAGCAAAATCTTACGCAGGGCGGTTTTGCCCGGGAAGTTGCCGGCAGCGTCGGTCAATCCGGCAATGGCGCCAGTCAGGGCTCTCCCCTCCGACAGGTTGAGGTGTACGCCGACCGGCAGGGCCAGGGCCAGGGCCTCGCGGGCGGCTGGATCGAAGCTGGAACCGTTGGCGAGCAGGGACGCACTGGTGACGATGCCCTCGCTGAATGCGGCAAAAATGCCGCGGTCGCGCCGCGGGCTGTGCCCAAGGTCGTCGGCGTTGACAATCACACGGATCATGACCGCATTCTAGCCGTAATTGGCGGGAAAGGGGTAGATGGTCAAGGCTCTTCGCGGGATTTCAGTCGTCGGGGACTCTGTCAGCGGTGGGCGGCCGGCAGCTTCATGCAGCGGGGGCGACCGATTGGCCGCCCCCGCTGTGCCCGGCCCGCAGCTGTGCGAAGGTCATTGCCGGATCAGTTCGATGTCGAGAGAAATCCTGACCTCGTCGCCGACCACGACCCCGCCGGCTTCCAGGGCCTTGTTCCAGGTGAGACCGAAATCTTTGCGGTTGACCTCGGTCGTCGCCGACACCCCGCGCCGGGTCTTTCCCCAGGGATCCTTGATTGCCGGAGTCAACTCGTTGACGGTCAAGGTCACCTGGCGGGTCGTGCCACGGATGGTCAGATCGCCGGTCACCTGGCGCAGTTGGCCGCTTTCTGCGACGATCTTGTCCGCCACGAAGGTCATCGTCGGGAAATTGGCGGTATCGAGAAAATCGGCGCTGCGCAGATGTTCGTCGCGCTTGGCATGGTTGGTGTCGATCGAAGCGGTAGCGATGGTCACGCTGGTTTTTGATTTGCTCAGGTCGGCCTCGTCGATATCGACCGTTCCCGCGACATCCGGGAAGCTACCCTTGACCCAGGCGACCATCAGGTGCTTGACCCGGAATTCGACCGAGGCGTGAGCCGGGTCGATCTGCCAGGTGGCGGCACCGGCCAGAACCGGGATGGCGAGCAATGCTGCAGCCACAATCAATCGGCAAAGAAATTTCATGACGTCGACTCCTTAATAGCGCACCTTCATCTGGTCCAGGGTGCGGTGAATGTCCTCGAGGCTGTAGCCGACCTTTTCGCAGCACATCTCCGACCAGGTGGTATACTCCTCGACGTATTTCAACAGTCTGGCAACCAGTTCTCCCCGGTCGGCAAATTCGGCCGGGTTCTCGGCGACCTTCATCAGCAGCGGCACGATGAAGTCAGGGAGTTCTCCTTCTTGATTCTGCTGGCGCACGGCACCGGCCAGCTGCTGGAAAACATCCATGGCACAAACTCCTCAAGCAGGTTGTTCATCAAACTTGGCGTCACTCCCAGTTCAGGGCGGTTGCGTCGATGGCCTGCTGTCGCCTCGTGTCCCAGCAGATGCCCATATCTCAATATAGCTTAATTGCCGTGGAAAATGCGACATCGGCAATGTTGGCTGGCGGCCCGGGGGATTTGACCGGCATCAAGGCGCTATCGTGGACCTGTGCTATCCTGTTGCCATCCCTTTTACGAGAAGGAGCTCAATGATGAAACCTGTCGACAGCAGCCTGCTTGGTCAGCCCCTCGCCCTTGCCGGTCTGATCCAATACCAGCCCGGTGCGGTGGTCAGTCGTACTCTGATCGACAAGCAGGTCGGCACCCTCACCCTGTTTGCCTTTGACGAAGGGCAGGGGCTTTCCGAGCATACAGCCCCCTACGATGCCTTTGTGCAGATTGTCGATGGCGCCGCCGACATCACCATTGCCGGCCAGGTGCAGCGGGTGAGCGCCGGCGAGATGATCATCATGCCTGCCAACAATCCCCACGCCCTGCGCGCCGCCGGACCGTTCAAGATGCTGCTGGTGATGATCCGGGCCTGACCCCGGGTGTAATCGGTCCACCTCCAGGCACGGCTTCTCCCCGACGGAAGGAAAAGACCGTTCCGGCTGCCCCGCTTGCCGGCGGAGCGAGTGCCGATACTCTTTGTGTTGACATTTTACAGGGGAAAATTGTAGGAACGTCGATAGGTTCTCCCGGCACGACGGATGCGGCGCCCGTTGCTGCCGGTCGGCTGGCCACCCTATCCGGCGGAGAGATGATATGCGCATCGCCCTGATCGGCATCGGCAAGATTGCCAACTACCAGATGCAGGCCATCAACCACACCAAGGGGGTTAAGCTGGTCGATGCCCACGACCTCGATCCGGTCCGCGCCGAGGAGTTGCCGGGGAACGTCCAGTTCCACGGCGACCTCGACCAACTGCTGAAAAGGTCAACGGCCGATGCCTTCCTGATCTCGACCCCGACCGCCACGCATTTCGAGGTCGCCATGAAGGTTATCGCGGCGGGCAGAATCGCCATCGTCGAGAAACCGCTCTGCACCAAGCAGGAACAGATGGACGCCCTGGTGACCGAGGCGCGGACCCGCAAGCTGCTGCTCTACACGGCGTTTCACCCTTGCTATGGGCGCGAAGTGGAATGGTGGCGGGAGCAGACCGAGGCCCGGAACTTCGATCTCGGCCCGCTGATCGGTTTCGAATCGTGTTTTTCCGACCCCTATTTTCTCAACGGCAGGCTGACACTCGGCGCGGTGGGCAAGGCCGGTGCCTGGCTCGACAGCGGCATCAGCAGCCTGAGCGTCCTCTCCCGCCTGATCGACCCGCGAACCCTGGAACTGGTCGAAGGACGGATGACCGTGGTTCCCGGCATCGACTGCGCCCAGATCCAGGGGCTGGCTCTGTACCGCTTCAAATCGGCGGTGCGGACCGGTTACGGCATGGTCGACACCAACTGGACCCTCGGCCGGAACTACAAGACCACCCGCCTCTGGTACGAGGGCGGGGTCGTCGAACTCGACCACGCCAAGGAGTACGGCCGGCTGCGCCTGCAGGGGCAGCAAGAACTGGTGTTCGATCTCGGCACCGACAAGCCGCGCCTGGTCAATCACTACTGCGGGGTATTCGCCAACCTCGCAGAGATGTACTCCAGGGACGAAGATAACAAGGAACTCACCGAGATCCTGCACCGGCTGCTGTTTGCCGCACTGCGCTAGCCGCAATCGACCGGCTGCCGCGATCGATGAACGATCACTTCGCCGACCTGCCGCTGGGGAAACCCGCCGCCTACCGGGAGGAATACGACCCGGGGCTGCTCTGTCCGGTCCCGCGACACCCCAAGCGTAGCGACCTCGGTCTGGAGGGGTCGCTCCCCTTCGACGGTTTCGACCTGTGGAATGCCTACGAACTCTCCTGGCTGGCGCCGGGGGGCAAGCCGGTGGTCGCCATGGCCGAATTCCACTTCCCCTGCACCTCGCCGTTCCTGATCGAATCGAAATCGCTCAAACTGTACCTCAACTCCTTCAACCAGACCTGCTTTGCCGGCTTTGATGCCGTCTCTGCAGTTGTCGCGCGCGACCTGGCCAGCGCCTGTGGCGCACCTGTCCAGGTTCGGCTGCTGCCGCTGGCCTACCTCGCCGGGGCGCTCATCGCCACCCTCCCCGGGCGCTGTCTCGACGATCTCGAGGTGAGCATCGACCGCTATGTCTACGATCCGGAACTGCTTGCCGGTGCCGCCGATGCGGGCGAGGTCGTAGCTGAAAGCCTGTGCAGTCATCTGCTCAAAAGCAACTGCCTGGTGACCCGCCAGCCCGATTGGGCCAGCGTGCTGATCCGTTACCGTGGTGCGCGCATCGACCCGGCGGCGCTGCTGCGCTACCTGATTTCTTATCGACAGCACAGCGAGTTTCATGAGCAGTGCGTCGAGCGCATTTTCATCGACCTGTGGCGCTATTGCCGCCCCGAACAGCTTACCGTCTATGCCCGCTACACCCGCCGCGGCGGCCTCGACATCAATCCCTTCCGCAGCAATTTCGAGAAGGAACTGCCCAACTGGCGCCTGGCGAGGCAGTAGCGGGGACCGGAGAGCAAACTCGATGCCTGCGCGCAATTTCTCATTCTTGCTGCTCGCCGTCCTGGTGTGGGGGTTCTCCCCGCTCGGCCCGGCGGCGGCCTGGGGGGCGCCCCTCTGCCGGCAGGGGGAAGCCGCCCGTGTCTGGACCGCGCCGCTGGTCGTGCAGCCTGGCGAGCGGCTGGAGGTTATGGCGGTGGCCGCCACCGATGGTGAACTGACGGACCTGTTGGTGACGGACCCCGCGGGTCGCCGCAGCGAACTCCCTGCCGTGCGAGGCGGTGGACCGCCCTGGAGTCTGCGGGGGGGGCTCGCCGCACCGACCCGCGGCAGCTACCGCATCGAGGCACGGCGTGCCGGCCGGGTCGTGGCCTGTACCGAAGTCGAGGTCGGCGGTGGCGCCGGAGAGCGGGGGGGCGGTGAGTGGGATCTGGCGGCGCAGGCGCTCTACGCGGCCTGGGTCGAGCAGCTGTTTGACGCCCCTCCCGAGCAACCGCTGAGTTTCCCTTCCCTCGAGCCCGTGCTGCGCGACCCCCGGCGCAACTTCCTGCACAACTACCTGAACCAGGGGGAGGACCGGCAATTGCGCGCAGAGCCCGATTGCGCCGACCTCTCGTATTTCCTGCGCGCCTACTTTGCCTGGAAACTCGGCCTGCCCGTCGCCTATCGCGCCTGCAGCCGGGGGAGCGCCGGCAGCCCGCCGCGTTGTGACCCTGCGGAGATCGACCGCAGTTTCGTCGGCACCGCCGCCTCCGCCGGCATCTTCCGCAAGACGAGCGTCAGGATCATGGACCGGGTTCACTCCGGCAGCGGTCGCACGGCGCTGGGCGACGACGCCACCGATTTCTACCCGGTGCCCCTGGAACGGGCGGCCCTGTGGCCCGGCACGGTGTTCGCCGACCCTTACGGACATACCTTGGTCATCGTCAAATGGGTTCCCCAGGCGGGGTCTCGCGGCGGGCTGCTGCTCGCGGTGGATGCCCAGCCCGACAACTCGGTGGCCCGCAAGCGCTTCTGGGAGGGAACCTTCCTGTTCGCCGCGACCCCGAGCGCCGGGCCCGGCTTCAAAGCCTATCGCCCGCCGGTTGCCTGCGGCCGGAAGGGTGAATGGTGTCTGCCGCCCAACGCCGCCCTTGCCGGTCAGGCCGGTCTGCCGCCCTTTTCGGCCGCGCAGGCGGGGCTCACGCCTGCGGACTTCTACGCGCGCATGGAGCGGCTCATCAACCCGCGCGGTCTGGACCCGGACACAGCCTATGCCGCCACCCTGGAAGCGCTGATGGAACAGCTCGAAACCCGCGTCGGCTCCGTCGCCAACGGCGAAAATTACCTGCGCGCCCATCCGGGAACGGTGGTGTCCATGCCTAAGGGTCCGGCCATCTTCGAGACGACCGGCCCCTGGGAGGACTACGCGACCCCGTCCCGGGACATGCGCCTGCTGATCGCCATGAAAGTGCTGGCCGATCTCCCCGAGCGTATCCGTCGCCACCCGGAGCTCTACGTGCTCAAGGGGGAAGACGCGGCGGCTGCCGCAGCGCGGATCGAAAGACTCCATACCCAGCGCAGCCGGGAGCGCTTCGTCTCCTACACCCGCAGCGACGGCACCCCCTGGAAGCTGAGCCTGGCCGAGATCTACGCGCGCCGCGCCGGACTGGAGATCGCCTACAACCCCAACGATTGCGTGGAACGGCGCTGGGGGGCGGCTCCCGGCACCCCGGACTTCGGCAGCTGCCGCCGCCAGGCGCCCGCCGAGCAGCGGGCGCGTATGGAGGAGTACCGGCCTTGGTTCCGCGAGGCCCGCCGGCCGCCGCGCTAGGGGCGGGCCCGCTTTCCCCTTCTGGCGGTCCGGGCGCTGCGGCTTCAGGGCAGTTGCAGCGGCGGGTCGTCGAGGGTGGCGAGCTGCTCGCGCAGTTCCAGGATGTGTTCGTTCCAGTAGCGCGGCGTGTTGAACCAGGGGAAGGTCACTGGGAAGAGGGGATCGGCCCAGCGGCGCGCCAGCCAGGCGCTGTGATGGAGAATGCGCAGGGCGCGCAGCGGCTCGATCAGGCGCAGTTCGCGGGGGTCGAAATCGGCGAATTCGCTGTAGCCGTCGATCAGTTCATGCAACTGCTGCAGGCGGCGGGGCCGGTCGCCGGAGAGCATCATCCACAGGTCCTGCACCGCCGGTGCGGTACGGGCGTCGTCGAAATCGACGAAGTGCGGCGCGCCGTCACGCCACAGGATGTTGCCGGGGTGACAGTCACCGTGGGTGCGGATGGTGCGCAGTGGCCCGGCCTCCTGCAGGGCGGCATCGATCCCCGCCAGCAGCCGGTCGGTCACCGCCGTGTAGCTGGCCTGGAAATCGGCGGGAACGAAGTTGTCGCGCAGCAGCGTGACGCTGGCCCGGCCGAAGTCGGTGCTGTCGAGGTGCGGGCGGTGGATGAACGGGCGCACCGCGCCGACACTGTGCAGCCTGCCCAGGGTACGGCCAAGAATCAAGAGGTTGTCGAGGTTGTCGAATTCCGGGGCGTGCCCCCCCTGGCGCGGGTAGAGGGCAAAGCGGAAACCCTCGTAACAGAACAGGCTGTCGCCATCCGGGTTGCGCAGGGGCGCCACCACCGGCAGTTCGGCAGCGACCAGTTCGAAGCAGAAGGCATGCTCCTCGATAAGTTGCGCGTCGCTCCAGCGGCCGGGGCGGTAAAACTTGGCGATGAGCGGCGCATCGTCCTCGATCCCTACCTGGCAGACCCGGTTCTCGTAGCTGTTGAGCGCAAAAATCCGGCAATCGCAGCGAAACCCCTGGCTTTCCACGGCGTCCATGATGAAATCCGGGGTGAGGAGTTGGAACGGATGCGGTATTCCGGTCATCAGGCGCACTCCCGGTGCTGCCGCTGTCCGGCCAGGGCGAATAGCGGGGCATGGTTCGAGGTGAACAGCGGCGGGTCGCGGCGCAGGATCGCCGCCACTGCCGGGTGGCGGGAGAATTCTCGGTTGAGAAACCGGCGTACCTGCGGGCGCTCCCAGCCGTGAGGATGGCGGAAGCCGGTGTAAAGGGAGAGATCCCCGGCATAGAACGGCGCCGTGGCGTAACCCTCGGCTTCGGCACCGAAAGCCGGCAGATTGAAAATGGCGACATTGAGAAAATCCAGCTGTTCAGCGTGCCGGACCACGAATTCCAACGTGCGCTGTGCCGCCGCCGCGTCTTCGGCGGGAGTGCCGAACAGCAGGTAGCCGTACACGGCGATCCCGGCTTGCCGCAGGCCGCTGAGCGCCTGCGCCGTGGTGCCGAGATCGATCCCCTTGTGCAGGCGGTCAAGCACTGTCTGGTCTCCCGATTCCAGGCCGAGCTTGAGCATCACGCACCCCGCGCGCCCCAGCGCCCGACAGAAATCGGGGTCGGCCAACTGCGCATCGACGCGTGCGAAGCCGTACCAGGGGACGCCGGGGGGCTGCTCGGCCAGCCCGCGCAGCAGCGCCGGGCTGATCGCGTTGTCGAGCAGGTGCACCAGGGCCGGCCGGTACGCGGCACAGAGCTGGCGCAGTTCGGCCAGTACGCGGGTGGTCGGCAGGGGGTGGTAGGGATTCCCCTCGGCGCGTTCCGGGCAGAACGAACAGTTGTTCCAGTAGCAGCCGGTGGCGCTGCTGTAGGGGAGTATCGTGCCAGGGGCCAGGTAGTCGGCCAGGGGGAGAGCACGGTAGTCCGGGGCTGCCGGCAGCAGTCCAGGCGCCGCGCCGCAGAGTTCGAGCAGAAAAGCTTCTCCGGGGCCGGCCACCAGCTGTTCCACCAATCCGCCGAAGGGATTGCTCCAGTCGGGGCGTTGCAGCCACGAGGTGACCAGCCCACCACCGAGGACGATGGTCGCCGCCGGGGCGTGCCGGCGGATAAAGCCGATGATGGCGAAGGTGCACAGGGCCTGGCTGAGATAGTTGAGAGAGAGACCAACTGCCGGTACGCCGTCGAGCATTGCCGGCAGACGCCGGCTGAACCAGGGATAAAAGGGGTTGCCCTCGGGGTGGGCTGCAGCCGCCAGCAAGTCGGCGCTGGACAGCGGGGACCATTGTGTCTGCTGGTAATCGGCCAGGCTGATGGTGCCCCCGAATTTTCCGCCGGCTGCGGCCAACAGCCGGTTCAGATCACTGACCGCCCGGGCATGGCGAGCCGGAACCCGGTAGGTTTCCGGGGAGCGCAGCGCGGCAAGGTGGGCGGTGCGGTGTCTGAGCGCCCGCCGCGTCCAGGTGTCGAACGCCTCTTGCGGCTGTTCCAGCAGCTGCAGCTGGCCTTCCAGGTTGGCGTCGAGCACCCGGCAGGGGATCCCCGCGGCGGCCAGGGTCCCGGCCAGCCTGGCAATGCCGGCCGGTGGCTCGCAGGCCTTGGCGACCGGGGGATGGATGAGCAGGAGCGGCCGGGCGTCGGTCACGGGCGGTTAGCAGCCTTGGCGGTGTTCGTAATGATCGGCAACTTTAACGCACAACTCATCGGTCCCTCCACAACCTGTATGCTAATCGGCAAGGCTCCTGCCGTCAACCAGGTCAATTGCCAGGTCAATTGCCGGAGATCCAGCCGCTGAGCGGGGAGCGGCGCGCGGTCCTCATTCGCCATTTCCGGCAGGCGTCCACGCGGCTGGTTCAGATGCAGGCGACGGCAGTTGCATCTCTTTTTTCGATTTGCGCTATAATGGCAACATAAAGAGATGGGCAACCATTGACCCACCATGAAAAGCATCTGGAGGTCAAGCCAAGCAAAGGGGAAAACCATGAAAACCATCATCCACCTGATCATCGCCGCTATGCTGGTAGTGGGACTGAGCGGTTGCGCTACGACCGCGGCAATGGAACCTGCCAAGGTCAAATGTCCCGCCTGTCATTACGAGTTCACTCCTCCCGCCGTCGGTCCATGATCTGACGGCTTTCACTGCCGCAGAATGGAGATGCACCAACGTGGTGCATCTCCATTTTTGGTTCTTCAGCAGAATCTGTGGGTAGCTGAGCCGGCCGGGAGGGGCTGAGTCGCTACCAGATTGATGAAAACAGAGCATCCCGCCTCTTTGTCTGGCATGATGTGTTTCGACCAAGAAATACACATGGCAGACAAGGGAGAGACAGGATGCAACTCAAGTCTATCCTGAATCGGGTGCAGTTGCACCCCGGTT
>JBFYXI010000186.1:0-4990 GCA_041310635.1 Desulfuromonadaceae bacterium
CACCAAGGCCCAGTATGCCGTGCGTGCCATGGTCAGTTTGAGTGTGCACGGCAATGACAAACCGATGGCCCTGCGCGATATTGCCGCCCGAGAAACCATTTCCCTGGCCTACCTCGAGCAGTTGTTCGTCAAGCTGCGGCGTGGCAGGATTGTCAAGAGCGTGCGCGGTCCCGGCGGCGGTTACCTGCTGGCGCGGCCTGCCGGGGAGATCCGCGTCGACGAGATCATCGACTGCGTCGAAGAATCGCTGGTGCCGGTTTCCTGCATGGACGCCCAGGGCCGCTGCGTATGCAGCGATGTCTGCGTTTCTCACGGGGTCTGGCAGGGGCTCGGTGAGCGCGTCCGCCAGTTCCTCGCCTCGATGACCCTGGAGGATCTGACCCGGGACGCGGCCAAGAGCGTAAAGAGTGAGAAGTCACCTGGTGCCGTTTGCCCCTGACGCCGCGCCTGTCGATTTTTAAAATGGCTGGTTTCGCCGAGAAGGTGATGAGCGGGATGTGATATAGGCAGTGGGGGTTACGCCTCACTCCTCACCCCTCACCCCTCACGATTTTACTGGAGGAGTTGAAGCATGAAGCGGATTTACCTCGATTACAACGCCACCACCCCGGTGTGCCCGGAAGTGCTCGACGTGATGCTGCCTTTCTATCGCGAGCAGTTCGGTAACCCTTCCAGTGTCCATTGGGCCGGCCGGCAAGTCGCCGGTGCCGTTGACAAGGCTCGCGAGCAAGTGGCCCAGTTGCTGAACTGTTCGCCGGCCGAAATCGTCTTTCTCTCCTGCGGCACCGAGGCCGACAACATGGCGCTCAAGGGAACCGTCGATGCTTTGAAGGACAAGGGCAACCACATCATCACCACTGCCGTCGAGCACCCGGCGGTGCTGGAAACCTGCCGATACCTAGAAAAAACCGGCTGCAAGGTGACCTACTTGCCTGTCGACGGCGACGGCATGCTCGATCTGGGTGAACTGGAGCGGGCCATCACTCCGCAGACCATCCTGATCTCGGTAATGTGGGCCAACAACGAAACCGGCACGATCTTCCCGATCGAGGAAATCGGCGCCATTGCACGGGGGCGTGGCGTGCGCTTCCACACCGATGCGGTACAGGCTGTCGGCAAGCTGGAGATCGACGTACAGAAGGCCAATATCGATCTGCTGGCGATCTCCGGCCACAAACTGGGTGCTCCAAAGGGAGTCGGCGTCCTCTACGTGCGTCGCGGCACGCGCCTGACGCCGTTCATGCACGGCGGCCACCAGGAGCGCAACCGCCGTGCCGGCACCCACAACGTCGCCGGTATCGTCGGCCTGGGCAAGGCCTGTGAACTGGCGACGGCCGAACGCGAAACGACCTGCGTTCGAGTGAAGGAACTCCGCGACCGGTTGGAGCAGGGGATCTTGGAACGCATCCCGCAGGTCAAGCTCAACGGCCATCCGAGCGAGCGTTTGCCGAACACCCTGAATGTCAGCTTCGCCTGGATCGAGGGGGAATCGCTGCTGCTCAATCTCGACATGAAAGGGATTGCCGCTTCCTCCGGATCAGCTTGCACCTCCGGGTCGCTGGAACCATCCCACGTGCTCGGCGCCATGTGTGTCGAGGTGACCCTGGCCCACTCCAGCACCCGCTTCAGTCTCGGTCCCGACACCACCGCCGCGGACGTCGACTACGTGCTCGAAGTGCTGCCGCCGATCGTCCAGCGGCTGCGCGACATGAGCCCGCTGTACAACTGCGGCAAGGTTGACGCCTGCGAGACCTGCGACACGGTGAAGAAACTGTAGGACGCGGCGCTGCCGCGCCCCTGTGTAACAGATAACGTTATCAAGGAGCCAGTCATGTATTCCGAGAAAGTCATGGATCATTTCAGTAACCCGCGCAATGTCGGCGAAATTGATAGTCCCGACGGGGTCGGGGAGGTGGGCAATGCCTCCTGCGGCGACATCATGAAGATCTTCCTCAAAGTCGAGAACAACGTGATCACCGACGTGAAGTTCAAGACCTTCGGCTGTGGCGCGGCGATTGCCACTTCGTCGATGGTGACCGAAATGGCTATCGGCAAGACCGTCGACGAGGCCCTGCAGTTGTCGAACCAGGCGGTCGCCGAGGCCCTCGACGGCCTGCCGGCGCAGAAAATGCACTGCTCGAACCTGGCCGCCGATGCACTGCATGAAGCGATCAAGAACTACAAGGCAACACACGGATAAAACGGTTGCTGGTGGCTGGGGACTGGTCGCTGGCAAATGCAATAGCACAAATGGGGACAGAATGAAATTCTGTCCCCATTTGATCTGTATCGGTGGAGTGTGATGGAAGGTTTTGCCGGCAAACGCGTGGTGGTGGCGATGAGCGGCGGCGTCGATTCGTCGGTGACGGCGGCGCTGCTCAAGGAACAGGGTGCCGAAGTCATCGGCCTGACCATGCAGATCTGGGACTACCGCAACTTCACCGCCGCCGACGGCCAGCACTTCGGGACCTGCTGCTCCCTGGACGATGTCTACGACGCGCGGCGCGTCGCCGAACAGCTCGACATCCCCTTTTACGTGGTCAACTTCGAACAGGAGTTCGCGCGGCAGGTCATCGATACCTTCTGCGACGACTACTTCAACGGCCGTACCCCCAATCCCTGCGTGCTCTGCAACCAGAAACTCAAGTTCGAACTGCTGCTGCGCCGTGCCCTTGAACTGGAGGCCGACTTTCTGGCCACCGGCCACTATGCCCGGATTTTGCACGATGGAGAGCGCTACCGTCTGTGCAAGGGAGTCGATGCGGCCAAGGATCAGAGCTACTTCCTCTTCACCCTGACCCAGTCGCAGATGGCCATGGTGCGCTTCCCCCTGGGGGGCATGAGCAAGGAAGAGGTGCGGGGCCACGCGGCCCGCCTTGACCTGCGGGTCGCCGAAAAAGCCGAGAGCCAGGATATCTGCTTCGTCCCGGATGGAGATTACGTGCGCTTTCTTGAAGAGCAGCGCGGCGCCGGGGTGATGAACGGTGAGATCGTTCATGTTGACGGCAAAGTGCTGGGACTGCACCAGGGCACCTACCGCTATACCATCGGCCAGCGTCGGGGACTGGGGATCGCCTGGCCGGAGCCGCTGTTCGTGGTCGGCATCGATGCGGCGACCAAGCGGGTGATCGTTGGTGAGAAGCATTGCCTGGCGGTCGCCGATTTTGTCGTTACGGAGGTCAACTGGCTTATCCAGCCCCCCGCCGAGACCCTGGACGCCGCGTGCCGCATCCGTTATCGTCACCAGGAAGTTGACTCGCTAATTCGTGTAGATGAGTCAGGTGACGTAACTGTTCACCTGAAGGAACCGCAAGGCGGTGTCACCCCGGGACAGGCGGCCGTCTTCTACTGGGGCGACGAGGTGCTGGGGGGCGGTTGGATCGCAAAGGCAGTGCTGCGTGATGAATGACCCTTCCAGCCCGGAGTCTTCGGTCTCCAAGCCCAGGGTTGCTTTTGCCACCCTCGGCTGCAAGACCAATCAGTTCGAGTCGGCGGCGATGCGCGAGAGTCTGGAGCGGGCCGGCTACCGGGTGGTGCCGTTTGCCGCCGGGGCTGAACTGGTGGTGGTCAACACCTGCACAGTGACGGCGGCGACCGACGCGCAGTCACGCAACCTGGTACGGCGCGCGCGCCGGCTCAACCCGGCCTGCCGGGTGGTGGTCACCGGCTGCTACGCACAGGTCGACCCTCAAGCCCTGGCCGATCTCCCCGGCGTGAAGGCCGTCCTCGGTAACGCGGAAAAACATTTTCTCGGGGAATATCTGGCGCTCTCCGGGGAGCGCCAGCACGTGGCGGTCGCCGACATTCGCAGGGCCGCGGATGGCACGATTCCGGTTCTGTCGAGCGCCACCGAGCGCAGCCGGGCCTTCATCCAGATTCAGAACGGCTGCGACGCATTCTGCAGCTACTGCATCATTCCCCATGCCCGTGGACCGAGCCGGTCGGCGCCTCCGGCACAAGTTCTCGAACAGATTCGCCGGCTGGCGGCAAACCATGTCCCGGAGATGGTCCTGACCGGCATCCATGTCGGCAACTACGGACTCGATCTCGCTCCCCGAAGTAACCTGCTGGGCCTGCTCAGGCGCATCGAGGCGGAAACGCCGGCAGGTCGGCTGCGGCTGGGCTCCATCGAGCCGACCGAACTTGACGATGCCCTGATCGCGCATCTGGCTGTCTCGAAAATTCTCTGTCACCATCTGCACATCCCGCTGCAGGCCGGCGACGACGCGGTACTGACGCGCATGCGCCGCCCCTACGGGCGCGAGCAGTTCCGGATTCTGATCGACAAGGTCCGCACCGCCCTGCCGGATGCGGCCATCGGTCTTGATGTGATTGCCGGCTTCCCCGGTGAGACGGCGGACGAGTTCGCAAACACCGTACGCCTGATCGAGGAACTCCCGGTCACCCATCTGCATGTTTTCCCCTTCAGCAAGCGTCCCGGCACTGCAGCGGCGGCTATGTCCGGCCATCTCCCCGGCGATATCAAGAAGGCCCGCGCCGAGCGGCTGCGGCTGCTCGGCGCGGAGAAGCGGGCGGCCTTTGCGGCGGGTTTCGTCGGTCGCGATCTGGAGGTTGTGGTCGAGGGAGGCGGGAAGGGCGGCCGGCTCAAGGGTCTGACCCGCAGCTACCTGGAGGTGCGCTTCGCGGGCGGGGCGGAACTGGTGGGACGGTGTGCGACGGTGCGGACTTTGGGGGCGGCAGGCGGTTTGCTGAGCGGAGAGTTAGTGGGGTGAGTGCGGAGCGGAGGCTTGTTCACCGGACGTTGCACGCACCGGCATGCAGTCTCTTCCTTACTCACCTGATTTCAAAACGATCCAGTCTGCCGGTCGATGGACTGACTCTGCTGCAAAGTCCTTGATTCACAAGCCTCCGCTCCGCGCTTTCGGATCTATAACCGAAACTAAGGGATCACGCCAAGACGCCAAGGCGCAAAGGGAAACGTGGCGCATTGCGAAGCAAACCTTCGCGATCTTTGCGGCTTTGCGTTAGA
>JBFYXI010000188.1:0-3534 GCA_041310635.1 Desulfuromonadaceae bacterium
TATCGAATTCCGCCCCGAACCCCTCGGCCTTTTCCCGCGAACGGGACGCCACAGCCGACAGCATTCCGGTTTCAGAGGCCCGCATGTAGGGCGGCGGGCGTATAGCTGAAGGGGAGAGCGAGGTTCTTCGATCTGCCTGCGGCGAGCGAGTCGTTTGGGCTGCATGAAGCGTGCGCCGGACGGCTGGCTGGGTCTGCACGATGTTTGCCGGAGCCGGTGTACGGGTGACAGTCCAAAGCGGTAAATCCCCCCCCTCCTTCCGCGGCCCGTTAGGGCCGCGTCCTTGGCAGCCCCGTTTCCGGAGCTGCCAAGTCCGCAGCTTGGGTGCATAGTATTCGTTGACATGCAAATCCTATGCGAGGTAAGCCTATCGCTATATCTTGCCGCTGACAACCCTTTTGATGTGGTGCGTCAGCCGGAGGTGTGTGGGCGGTGCCAGGGGCGAAACGGTTTTCATCGCCATGGCGTGTATTGGCGGTACGTGCGGGAGGTGCGGTGCAAGGTGGCGCGGTTCTTGTGCAAGGGGTGCCGGTTGACCGTGAGCATGCTGCCGGCCTTCGTGTTGCCCTACCGCTCGCGACTGGTCGCGGACGTGGATCGGTACTTCGATGCCGCGGCCCATGTGCGACGGGAGCAGTCGGGGGCCGACACCCTGCGGCACTATTGGCGGCAATGGTGCGGACATGCCGCGACGGTGCGGCAGACGGGCTGGCCGGCGGTGCGTCCGCTGGCGCGCGATCCGATCGGGTTCTGGCGCCAACTGCGCGCCACGGTCGGCGGCATCGCCGGCGCGCAGGTCCGGTTGGTCCGGCATTTCGGACTGTCGCTGCTGCGCCGCTATGCCTGTCACCGTGTGCCCTCTCGCATGCGCCATGCCGAAACGCCCGGCGCGGGCGGGCGTTTCGGGCATCCCACACACCCTCTCGGCTGACAGCGGGCGGATGGCGTGCGAGGATGCGCGCCATGAACGACACCACAGCGAAAATCGGGTTGGGCGTGTCGGTGGCCGACGAAAAGAAGGCCCTGGCACGGTATGCGGCGGTCTGTTGGGTCAGCGAACGGGTCTCGAAAGAGAACCCGTCCGGCTGTGCATTGCAGACGGCGGTCGCCGAGGCGAGTCAACGGCTTTGGGACGGCATGCATTTCAGCGCCGGGTCTATCGAGCGGTATTACTATGTATGCCGCCGGGAAGGCTTTCGGGCGCTGTTGCCGGCAACACGGGCGGACAAAGGCCGCTGCGAGGTCCTGTCTCCGCCCCAGCAAGATGCCTTGCTCAAGGCGCGGCTGGAGCACCCGAAACTGGATGCCACGACCCTGGTGCGCCAGTTGATCGAACGGGACGTCCTGCCCGCCGGCGCCTTCAGCATGAGCAGCGTCTATCGGTTGCTCGCCGCGCACGGGCTCTCGCGCGACAGCCTGGCCGCCGGGGGCTTTCAGCCCGAGAGCGGGCCCCAGAAGGCCTTCGAGACGGCCTTGCCCAACATGCTGTGGATGGCCGACATGATGCACGGCCCCACGCTGGTCACGGGAGGCAAGGCGGTGCATACACGGTTGTTTGCGCTTCTGGACGATCACTCGCGGCTGTGTCCGCACGGGGCGTATTTCGCCGGCGAGGGCAGCGAGTGCTTCCTGGCCGTGTTGCACGCCGCCATTCGCAGCCGCGGGGTGCCCGATAAACTCTATACCGACAACGGGAAGGTCTTCATCTGTCGGCATCTGCACATGGTGTGCGCCAACCTCGGCATCAAGCTCTCCCATGCCAGACCCTACGCGGCATGGAGTAAAGGAAAGATCGAGCGGTTCTTTCGCCGCGTTCAAGGCCAGTTCCAGACCACGCTGGTCTTCAACCCGGCGAAGGATCTGAACGACCTCAACGCCCGCTTCGTCGTATGGCTGGAGCGCGACTATCATCGCGCCGAGCATCGCGCGCTCGAGGGGATGAGTCCGTCCGCGCGGTTCCTGGCCGCCGCCGAGGTGATCCGCGCCGCGCCGCCGGACGAGGAGTTGCGCCGGCTCTTCCTGCGCGAGGAACCCCGGCGGGTGCGCAAAGACGCCACGGTGTCGATCGAAGGCCGCTACTTCGAGTTGACGCCCGCGTTGCGCGGCCAATACGTGGCCGTGCGTTACAACCCGACGGAACTGGCCGAGGTGGAAATCTGGCACCAGAAGCGTTTCGTCCAGATCGCCAGGCCGCTGGATCGACGTCTGAATGCGCGGACCCGTTCGACGGAGGCGCGCCATGAATAGGCCCGCCACCGTGGACATGTTGCTTAAAGCCGTCTGGGGCGCCAGTGCGCCTCCGTTCGCGGAGGCCTGCGCGACGCCCTACGAGGCGCCGACGTTCCTCGACACGCTGGACCGCCTCGAACAGATGCTGCGGCTGCGCGCCAGCGGGGTGCTCCACGGCCCGAACGGCACGGGCAAATCGCTGTTGCTCGACGGGCTGCTGGACCGGCTCTCGGACAAGGAGTTCCTGGCGGTCAAGCACGCGCATGCGTCCGTCACCGGACCGGACTTGCTGCGCAGCCTGTGTCGCGCGTACGGGTTGGAGCCGTCCATCCGCCGCAGCGACAACGTCCATCGGCTGCTGAAACACTGGCAGACGCTCGCCGCCCTGCACCCGGTGGTGGTCATCGACGAGGCGCAGCAACTCGACAGCCGCGCCTTGGAAGAGTTGCGGCTGTTGTGCGCCGACCGCACGCGCCTGACGGGCAGGGACCGCATCGCCCCGTTCAGCTTGTTGCTCTGCGGCGACCAGGACCTGCTGCCCACCCTGGCCATGGGCGTGCATCGCGCCCTGCGCTCGCGGCTGGGCTTCTGTCTGGCCACGACGCCCCTGAGCGAAGAGCAGACCGCCCACTATGTGATGCATCGCTGGAGCGAGGTCGGCGTGCGGACCTGTCCGTTCGATGCGGCCGCCTTGACGCTGCTGCATCACGCCGCCGCCGGTGTCCCGCGCACGATCAACCAGATCGGCGCTTTGGCCACGAGCGCGGCGGCCTGCGGCAAGTCATCCGCGATCGGTTCGCAACACGTTCAGGAGGCCATCGCCCAACTGCCCTGGCTGGGCGCCGACGCGCGAGGGGCATAAACATCCGGCGCGCCGGCGCGCGCCCCGTTCGGAGGATAGGGCTCTGTGTTCTGGGGGGATCACAACCCGAGCGCCGACGGGGCTGTCACACCGTACGCGGTTCCGACAGCCCGTCCGACGGCATCCGCCGCCGGACGGGGCTCGCGCCGACGGGCCGAACGCCTCCGCCGCATCCACGCGCCCCCACCTCCGCAAAAAGCTCGACGCCCACGACGCATCGTGCTGCCGAAACTCGCCCCCCCCTTCACCATCCCGCCCACCAAACCGCGCCGCCTGCGCCGCAACCGGCGTGCGAATCATTTCCGCAATTACCGCGCGCGCCTACACCACTACAGGCCCGAGTTCATGGATGCGCTGGCTTCTTCTTTCTCCAAAGGCCGAACACAATGATGCGTTCCACGCAGTCAACTGCCCCCGTTGCTCACCGTTAAGGAGAGACAAGA
>JBFYXI010000222.1:0-4787 GCA_041310635.1 Desulfuromonadaceae bacterium
GCGCGGCCGGGCCATGGGCGTTACCATGTACCTGCCCACCGAGGAGAAGTACAACGAGACCAAGGATGGCCTCCACACCCGCATCTGTACTCTGCTTGGCGGCCGGGTTGCCGAGGAGCTGGTGTTTGCCAGCGTCACCACCGGCGCCTCCAACGATCTGGAGCGGGCCACCATGATCGCTCGCAAGATGGTCTGCGAGTGGGGGATGAGCGACCGCCTCGGGCCCCTGGCCTTCGGCGAAAAGGAGGGTGAGGTGTTCCTCGGCCGCGACTTCGGCCACGTCAAGAACTACAGCGAGGCAACCGCCGTGGCCATCGACGAGGAGATCCGGCGGATCGTCGAGGACTGCTACCGGCGCACCCGCGAGATCCTGCAGCAGCAACACGATGCACTGGTCAAGGTCTCCGAGTACCTGCTCGAGCGGGAAAACATCGACGGCAACGAAATCCGTGAATTGGTGTTCGGCTCGCTCGCCTCTGCGGTGGCTCCGGCCGGCGAGAGCATTGCCCCGGCGGCGGGGCCCTGCCTCAGCTGAGGGTGATGGCGGAGCCGGGCATGCTGGTGGCCGGTCTGCCGCCCGGACCGGGCTACCTGCTCGGCCGCAGCGTCCGGCTGGAGCTCGACCGTCCGCGGATGATGGGGGTGCTCAACGTGACCCCCGATTCCTTTTCCGACGGCGGCCGGTTCGTGACCGTCGAGGCAGCGCTGGCCCAGGCGCGGCGCATGGCGCTGGAGGGTGTCGACCTGATCGACGTGGGTGGCGAAAGCACCCGGCCCGGGGCGCCAACCGTCGGCGAGCAGGAAGAACTCGACCGGACGCTGCCGGTGCTCCATGCCTTGCGCAGCGAACTCGCCATCCCTCTCTCCATCGATACCACAAAAAGCGCGGTAGCCGCGGCTGCGGCGGCGGCCGGTGCGGAATTCGTCAACGATATCAGTGGCCTGACTTTCGATGCGCGGATGGCGGCGACGGTGGCCGCGACCGGCGCCGGGCTGTTCGTCATGCATACCCGTGGCCGCCCCCGGATCATGCAGGGCGACACCCGTTATACCGACCTGATCGGCGAGGTGCGCGCGGCGCTGCGGGACAGTGTCGCGCGGGCACTGGCGGCGGGGGTGGCGGCGGAACGGGTGGCCATCGACCCGGGGATCGGCTTTGGCAAGGACGCCGCCGGCAACCTCGAGTTGTTGCGGCGGCTTGGCGAATTGGCCGACCTCGGCCGGCCGATCCTGCTCGGCACGTCGCGCAAGCGCTTCATCGGCCGGGTGCTCGGCCAGGATGATCCGCTGGCGCGACAGGCCGGCACGCTGGCCACGGTGGCTCTGGGAGTCGCCGCCGGGGCACGGCTGTTCCGGGTCCACGAGGTCGGGCCGGCGCGGGAGGTGGCGCAGATGGCCTGGGCGGTCTGCCAGGGGGCGGCATGGCGGGAACTGACAAATTCGGCGGGGAGCACGGATGCTTGAGCTGCTGAAACATTTCCGGTGGTCCCTCGACCTGCTCGACATCCTGCTGGTCGCGTATATCATCTACCGGCTCATCCTGCTGATCAAGGGCACCCGCACGGTCCAGATGCTCCTCGGCCTGGCGGTGCTGCTGGTGGCCTACGTCGCCTCCCAGGTGGGCGGCCTGCACACCCTCAACTGGCTGCTCGACAACTTCCTCTCCTCGATCATCCTGGTGATCGTCGTCATCTTCCAGAACGACATCCGTCGGGCGCTGATCCACATGGGGCGCAACCCGTTCTTCTCGGACCGGTCGTTTCACGAGGAGAACCAGGCAATCGAGGAATTGGTCAGGGCCTGCACCTCCCTGGCGGCCCGGCGCTACGGGGCGCTGCTGGTCATCGAACGCGAAACCGGGATCAACGACTTTCTCGAGATCGGCGTCGAGCTCGATGCCAAGCTGTCCGCCGACCTGCTTGGCGCGGTCTTCCATCCGCAGTCGCCGATTCATGACGGCGCGGCGATTGTCCAGCGTGGCCGGCTGACCCGGGCCGGCTGCTTCCTGCCGCTGACCCAGAACCCCGCCGTCAGTTCCCGTCTCGGCACCCGCCACCGGGCGGCCATCGGCCTGACCGAGCTGGTCGACGCGGTGGCTATCGCCGTTTCCGAGGAAACCGGCAAGATTTCCGTGGCCGTTGCCGGGAAGATGACCCGCGACCTCGATGCCATTACCCTGCGCAAGGTGCTCAAGCGCCTGCTCGAACCGCGCCGCCCCGCGACCGGGAAGCAATGACCATGCTGTTGCGACTGCTCAGTGAAAACCTGTCTCTCAAGCTGATCTCCCTGGCCTTCGCGGTGGTGCTCTGGTTCTTTGTCATGGGGGAGCGCCGGCACGAGGTCGCGCATATCGTGCCGATCATCTATCGGGGGGTAGCCGAGAGGCTGATCATCGCCAACCAGGTACCGGGCTCGGTGGAGGTGGCGGTGAGCGGCCCGCGGGCGCTGCTCTCCCATCTGGCGGCCGGGGACATGGCCATCAGCGTCGATCTTGCCGGCGCCGCGGCCGGAGTGACGACCTACAAGCGGCTCGAGGAGAGTCTCAGCCTGCCTGCCGGGCTGACCGTGACCCGGATCTCCCCGGCCTACGTGGATGTCAGGCTGGAACACCTCCGCGACAAGCAGGTGCCGGTCCGGGTGGTGGTGAGCGGTGAGCCGGCGGCGGGCTTCCGCCTGCGCCGGCTGCGGGTCACGCCTACGCAGGTGACGATCAGCGGGGCCGAAAGCGAGCTCAAGGCGGTTTCCGAAGTGGTCACCGAAGGCCTTGATCTCAGCGGGGTCCGCAGCAGTTTCACCCAGACCGTTCAGCTGAGCCATAGCCGTCCCTTCACCATCCTCAAGGAACACCGGACCGTCGAGGTGCAGGCGCAGATCGTCGCCGATCCGTCGGCCCGTTCGGGCAGCAGCGAATCCCAGGAAGGCCTGTGATGACCAGAAAACTGTTCGGCACCGACGGGGTGCGCGGGGTGGCCAATATCCACCCGATGACCGCCGAGACCGCATTGCAGCTCGGCCGCGCGGCCGCGTACCTGTTCAAGCATCGCGACCGGCGCAGCCGTATCGTCATCGGCAAGGACACCCGGCTGTCCGGCTACATGCTGGAGAGCGCCTTGGTGGCCGGAATCTGCTCGATGGGCGTCGACGCCCTGCTGGTCGGGCCGCTGCCGACCCCGGGGATCGCCTTCATCACCGCATCGATGCGCGCCGATGCCGGGGTGGTCATCTCCGCCTCGCACAACCCCTACCAGGACAACGGCATCAAGTTCTTCGCCCGCGACGGCTTCAAGCTGCCGGACGAGGTCGAGGCCCGCCTCGAGGAGATGGTCTTCACACCGGCGTCGATCGATGCCTTGCGCCCCACCGCCGACGAGATCGGCAAGGCCTTTCGCATTGATGACGCGGTGGGCCGCTACGTGGTCTTCCTAAAGAACAGCTTCCCGCGGGAAATCGACCTGGTCGGCATGAAGATCGTGCTCGACTGCGCCCACGGCGCGGCCTACAAGGTGGCGCCGGAAGTGTTTACCGAACTCGGCGCCGAAGTGATCGCCTACGGGGTCAAGCCGAACGGCGCCAACATCAACGCCGGCTGCGGGTCACTGCACCCGGAGGTGATTGCCGGCGCGGTGCGCGAGCACGGCGCCCATCTCGGCATTGCCCTGGACGGTGACGCCGACCGCTGCATCTTCGTCGACGAGCACGGCGTTGAAGTCGACGGCGACCATATTCTGGCCATCTGCGCCACCCATCTGCTGGCCCACAATCGCCTGCCGAAGAAGACCGTGGTCGCCACGGTGATGTCGAACCTCGGCCTCGACATCGCCCTGCGCCACGCCGGCGGGCGTGTGGTCAAGACCGCGGTCGGCGACCGCTACGTGGTCGAGGAGATGCGCAAGCACGGCTATCGGCTCGGCGGCGAGCAGTCGGGGCACATGATCTTCCTCGACCACAACACCACCGGCGACGGCGTGATCACCGCCCTGCAGGTGCTATCGATCATGCAGCAGACCGGCCAGCCGCTCTCGGAACTGGCCACGGTGATGACCGCCCTTCCGCAGGTGCTGGTCAACGTGCGCGTGCGCGAACGCCGCGCGATCGAGAAGGTGCCGGAGATCGCCAGGAAGGTGCGACAGGTGACCAGTCACCTCGGCGCCGGCGGCCGGGTGCTGATTCGTTACTCCGGTACCGAACCGCTGCTGCGCATCATGCTCGAGGGGCAGGACCAGACGGAGATCACCACCCTGGCCAACGAAATCGCCGAGAGCGTCGAACGCTACCTCGGCGTCGCAAACGGAGGTTAGCATGCCGCGACTGGGCGTGAATGTCGATCATGTGGCCACCATCCGCCAGGCGCGGGGCGGCGTGGAGCCCGACCCGGTCACCGCGGCGGCCCTCTGCGAACTGGCCGGCGCTGAAGGGATCACCGTGCACCTGCGCGAGGACCGGCGCCACATCCAGGATCGCGACTTGCTGCTGCTGCGGCAGACCGTGCAGACCCGCCTCAACCTGGAGATGGCGGCAACCGAGGAGATGGTCGACATCGCCCTGCGGGTGGCGCCCGATTGCGTGACCCTGGTCCCGGAAAAACGCCAGGAGTTGACTACCGACGGGGGGCTCGACGCGCTCGGCCTGGGCGCGACCCTGGGGGGGTGCATCGACCGGCTGCGCCAGGGCGGCATTCCGGTCAGCCTGTTCGTCGACCCCGACCCCGCGCAGATCGAGGCCAGCGCCCGGCTCAGGGCCGATGCCATCGAGATCCATACCGGCAGCTACTGTGCGGTCCGCGGCGC
>JBFYXI010000247.1:0-3075 GCA_041310635.1 Desulfuromonadaceae bacterium
AGCCCTGCATCCCCGTAGCCCTGCCCGCCACAGGCGGGTAAACCTTTCAGGCGGGGCTCCTCGTGGCGGACCGGCCGAATCCGAACCTCAGACCTCCTGATTCGTGGAAAAAGGGGTTGTGGGGGATTCAGCCGTCGGGCGGGTGCGCTGGCGTCAGCATCTGGTAGACCATCCGCAGTTCCGTGCCCGGGTAGGTGAACTGGGCCTCGTTCAGGGGGACCAGCACGGCCTCGGCCATCCTGTTCAGTCTGGGTTCGGCCAGGGGATGCAGGAGGATGTGCAGCTCTTTGCGCTGGGGGTCGGGGCGCAGATCGGCGGCGGTGTTGAACAGGGCCTTGACCATCGAGCGGGCCTCCTCGGGGCTGGCGAGTTGCGGCCGGGCGAGGGCCGCCAGCGCGGTTTCCGCCCGGTAGGCGATCATGCGCACCGTGTCGAGCACGAGTTTGCGGGTTGGCGCCAGGCGCTCGAACCTGGACTCGGCTGGCAACTCGTCGAAGGGGATGTGTTTGGGCGTCTTGCGCCGCGACAACCGGGCGGCATCGAGCCTGCCGTCGAGATCGGCGAGGCCGTCCACGATCGCCGCCTTCCTTTCCATCCAGGCCTCCATCGGGCCCGGTTTCATGTCGCGCTCCTCCAGGACCAGATCGGACAGCCGGCCCTTCTCGGCGGCGATCTTTCCTCGTAGCGTCCGGCACTCGGTGTCAAGGCTCCGCCACTGTGGATTGAGCACCGGGATGCGACATGGAAAACGCTCGGTCGCGTGGTCGGCCAGCAGATCGAGTCCGAACTCGGCGAGCATGTAGCGGAAGAAGTTTTCCTGCCCCCAGCGCGCGAACATCGCGGGTGCCGCCTGCTCAAGCGAGCAGGTGTAGTCGGTGCCGACGATGGCCGTCTGGTGGTTTCCATGCCGGCCGCGCCGGAGGCGGCGGAACTCCCGGCACCAGAGGCCCTCCTTGTCGTTGCCGAACCAGATGCCGCGCTCGGCCAGTTCCATGTCCATGGCCTGACCGTCGGCGGCGCGCGTCGGGACGACACGGAACTCCGACTCCGGCCACTCCGCGCCCGGACTCTTCAGGTAGGTCATGCAGGCGATGCGCCAGACGGTCCACATCTCCGCCATGAACCTGAAGCTGCACCCGGCCCGGTCGAAGACCAGACGGAAGCGGTGCAGCCACGGGCCGGCCTTCAGTTCGTCGGCCGAGGGTTGCCGTGGCACGTCGCGGAGCAGGCGCGGAACGATCTCGGAGCGCAGCACCGCCAGCAGCCCGTCGTCCACCGGGCGGTCGACGTAGAAGAACGGCTTGCCGTCCCGGTCGTTGACCCAGTAGTCGGTGACGCCGCGCAGGCAGAGCCGGTGGCTGGCGACGTAGCGGCGCGACAGCTCGGTCTTGCTGCCGTGGTAGACCCGGACGTGTCCATCGACGTAGAGCGTGCCGGCCAGGCCGGGGTCTGCCTCCATCCACGCCTTCGACAACGCATTGGCCCACACCGCGACCGCCGCCGGGTTGGCGGCCACCGCCTCCAGCCTCCCCCGCAGGCAGCGCACCTCGGGGACGCGGTCCAGCCCCAGCACCCGGCCGAACTCCCCGGGACAGCCGCGGCGCAACGCCTCGACGGTCTTGACCCTCAGCAACGCCATGAGCGCCAGCAAGATGAACACGTGCGTCAGGCGGTAGTAGAATCCGCCCTCCCGCGCCCGATCCAGCGTCGCCAGATGGTCGAACAGCCCGTTGGCCGCCAGCGCCGGCACCGCGCACAGCACCCCGCCCCGCTCGACGTCGACGCACGCCTCGAAGCGCGTCTCGGCCCCCGAAAGCAACCCGCACGCGGCCAGCGCCCGCTCCTCCACCCGCACGCAGGCCATGCCCATGTCCGACGCCACGGCGGCGTCCGCCTCGGCCCGCTCCGAGCGAGTCGATGGCTGGCCGGACCGCGCCGGGCGTGCCGACGGCGGCAGAAGCTTCTTCTGGATGGCCTTGTCGAGGTTGCACCTCCGGATGCCGACGGCGGAGGCCACTTCCGAGCGCGTCCGCCCTTCGCCCAGCAGGCGGCGGCACTGCTCCATCACCGCGGGAGTCATCACCGCCGGACCGCGCCCCCCCGTCGGGGCGTAGAACCCGGCATCGCCTTTACCCCGATACCGCTTCACCGCGGCCCGCACGGTGTTCTCATGGACCCGCAGAGCCGCGGCGATCCGCGCCTGAGACACCCCGCCGTGCACATGCAGGAAGGCCATCATCGCCCGCTGCGTCGCATGATCCGAGGCGGGATGCACGCGCATCGGCTGGCTTCCCTGGAACCACGTCACCCCCCTCCCGTCGCTGAAAACACTGTGAAACCCGTCGATGTCGGTTGCGCCCGACGGAATCAATGGCAATATTCCCTGCTTCATGGGATGTCCCTTTCCGACACCGCGCCAGCGTTGTCTCAGCAAGGAAAGGTACATCCCTTTTTTCCGCACAGGAAATCGGGGTAAACGCGGGAAGAATGCGCTATCTTGTTGGAAGATAGGCGGTTGAGCGGATCCAATCAGAAGAGCGGATCAGGAAGTCTGAACTTAAGACCGCCTGAAGGCGGAACTCCGTACCTGGGCGTGTGCCCCGACGGAGAGTCCCTCGTACGGAGTCCCGCGTTTACGCGGTCTTAGAGTGCCGCCGGCATTAAGTTGGGGGGCATTCGGAGCATTCCCGATTTGTGCCTCACCGTAGCGCCTCCAGCGGGGCGCGGCAAGCGAGGGTGGCCAGTTCGTTCCAGCGCTGGGCCTTGTAGTAGGCACGGATCATGATCATGGCTTCGGCGGTGTCTTCGTGCCAGAAGATGCCGGGGCCCTTGAGGCGGAGATTGATGACGCGACGGATGGCGCTCTCGATTGGGCCGCTGCCGATGGGGAGGCGAAGGTGGCGTGCCCAGGCGTAGGTGAGACGCCGACGGTTGCGCTGGAAGTAACGCTGCTCACGGCGGAGTACTCTTGAGTGGGGGTGGCGCTCGCAGATCCGTACCATGTCATCGAGGAGCAGATCGCTCTGCCCCGTGCGCAGAAGTCTGCGGGCCTGGTTGCGCCACGCGGTGCGGCGG
>JBFYXI010000258.1:0-4066 GCA_041310635.1 Desulfuromonadaceae bacterium
GCCGGTTGCTCGCGATATGTGCCTGCCGGGTCGGCTCCGGCAGACGGTAGCCGCGCCCGCAGGCAAGTACGACCTGTACCGCCCGCACGATATCGATCCGATGGCCGGGAGAAACATAGAGCGGCCGGATCCGGTCGCGCGTGCGCAGCACGCATCCGACCGCCACCCCATCCGCCAGCAATGTCACGGCATCCCCCCGCAAGGGGCCGACCTCGCCGTGTTCTCCGCACAGACGGCTCTTGGCGCAGCCGATGGTCGGCACCTCCAGCCACAGGCCGAGATGGCTGGCGATTCCCAACCGCCGGGGATGGGCAAGCCCCTGCCCGTCCACCAGTACCACCTCGGGAACACCCGACAGCCTCCGGAAGGCCTCCAGCACGACCGGCAGCTCCCGGAACGAGAGCAGGCCGGGAACGTAGGGGAAACTGGTTTCGGCAGAAGCCGTTGCGATCTCGACAACCGCATGCGCCGCAAGATCGTAGAGCACCACCGCCGCATGCACCGCGCTGCCGAAACGCGCCGAGGAGACGTCCACCCCGGCCACCAGCCGCACCGCTCCCGGCAGCACGTCATTCAATTTGACCCGCCCCGCCAGCTCCCGCTGCAAGGCCACCGCCGCGCGCGGTTCCAGCTGCCAGGAATGCAGATCGGGGAAAAACATCCGGCTCCTTCTGACTGGCACCAGCAACCAGCAACCGCCTCTACGCCACCCGATTCCGCGGCGTCCCGGCCAGGAACGCCTGCAGGTTGGCCGCCGCCGTTGCCAGCAGGCGCCGGCGAGCAGCCGTAGTGGCCCAGGCCAGGTGCGGAGTGATCACGCAGTTCGGCGCCGTCAGCAGCGGGCTGTCCGCCGGCGGCGGCTCCAGGGCCAGCACGTCCAGTCCGGCGCCGGCGAGCTGCCCGGCCTGCAGTGCCCGGGCCAGGGCGGCCTCGTCGACCAGCGGCCCGCGCCCGGTATTGATCAGATAAGCCGACGGATTCATCCGCTCCAGCCGCGCGGCATTGACCAGCCCCTTGGTGTCTTCGGTGAGGGGGCAGTGCAGGCTGACCACATCGGCCCGTGCGAACAGTTCATCGAGACCAACAAAGCTCACCTCCGGCCAGGCCACCGGGTCCGGCCGGCGGGTCTGCACCAGCACCTGCATGTCGAAGGCTCGGGCAATGCGTGCCACCGCCTGGCCGATGGCGCCGAAACCGACGATGCCGATGGCCAATCCGGCCAATTCCACCTGCAGCCCCTCCCAGAAGGCGAAGTCCGGCGCCGAACTCCAGCGCCCGGCGTGCACCAGGGCATTGTGCCGTCCGACGCCGCGGGTCAGCTCGAGGAGCAGAGCGAAGACGTGCTGCGCTACCGACGGCGTGCTGTAGGCGGGGATATTGGTCACCACGATGCCGCGCTCACCGGCGGCAGACGTGTCGACCACGTTATAGCCGGTAGCCAGCACGCCGATGTAGCGCAGCTCCGGCAGGGCGGCGAGTTCCGCGGCCCCGAGCACCACCTTGTTGGTCAGCACCGCCCGGGCGCCGGCAGCCCGTTCCAGGGTCAAGGCCGCCGGGGTGCGGTCATGGACCGTCAGCTGCCCCAACGCGGAGAGGGGCCCCCAATCAAGATCCCCGGGATTGGCGGCATAGCCGTCGAGCACCACGATTTTCATGCCAGACTCCTCACGTTTGCAGTTCAGCTCCTTTATAGCACACTCCCTGGCGCGGCCGACAGACGCAAGTCTTGCCAGTCCCGCCCCGAAACCGCTATCCTTGTCGTCATGGTTGTCCGTGAAGCCGGCCGCATTCGCCGCAGCCTCCTCCTCACCGCCGGCATCTGCAGCATGGCGCTGGCCATTCTCGGCATCTTCCTGCCGCTGCTCCCCACTGTCCCCCTGCTGCTGCTCGCCGCCGCCTGCTTCGCCCGCAGTTCGCCGCGCTGTCACGCCTGGCTGCGCGAGCACCGACACTTCGGCCCGATGCTGGCCGCCTACCAGGATGGCGTCGGCATTCCGCGCCGGGCCAGGATGCTCGCCCTGTTACTGCTCTGGGCCAGCATCCTCCTGTCCACGCTGTTCCTGATCGAAGCCCCCTGGCTGCGCCTGCTGCTTCTGCTGGTCGCCCTGGCCGTCACCCTTTACCTGCTGTGGCTGCCGACCCGGCCGGATGGCGGCTACTGACCTATGGTTTGCATAAACAGCGCTTACCGAGGGAGGTCGCAGCGGCCACGCCGCGCCAAGATGCGCGGTTGGATGACGACGGGCGGGGATTCCCCCGCCCATCGCTGTTGCTGCCCAAGGCCAACCGAGTTTAGCCGCCGCTTGCACGCCGTACCGTGGCCTGCGCAGTCACCCCCGTACGATGTGGAGTCCCGCGCCGCGACGATCCCCAGGGGTCAGGGCCGTAACTGTTTCAAGCGCATCGTCCCGGTATCGTAGTGAATGTCGAGGTACAGATCACCCTCCTTGAGGAACCAGATGACACCGCCGGTGAGGTCGCGGACAAACTGCGCCTCCAGGGAGTCGTCCGGGCAGGTCGCCTTGATCGAATGGGTGATCTCGATGGCGATCTGCTGCTCCTTGCCGGCATAGCGCCCCCCCCCCTTGCGGTTGCAGTCGGCTCTGACCTTCACGGTCCCGTCGGCAGCGAACTGCACCGTGTAGTTCTCGGGGCGGGACGGGATTGCCTTCGTGTCGTTGTTGTACTGCGTCTGCACCCACTGCCAGACCGGCCCGACCAGCGCAGCCGTTGTCGCGGCGGGCGCGTTTTCGCCGGTAGCCACCAGCCTGTCAGCCTGCACAGCGAAGCGCGCATCCGGAGACGCGCAAGATATGATCTAAGTTGACCAGCGCTTCAGATCCGTACCAGCCTCAGGAGCACAGGACCATGAGGTGAGGGTGCTCAAAGATACTAGGCCATCCGGAAACCCGGGTGGCCGACTGGTTACATAGGGAGTTGCGAGCCGGACCGGCCGCCTGAGCACAAACAGTGGTCGTTTTTCGTCCGGCAACGCCGGGAGAAGGCTACTGTGCTGTCCAGTCAAACAATATTCTTTACACACCGTTGCAAAATTAGCCAATATTGACGCGCCAATCCCTGCCGACGGGCTCAGCCACCAAGACTTCCTGAACCGCAACCACCTGCCTGGCGATCATGGCGGGCTTCTTTGACTGGCAGGGATTTTGGTTGATGTCCATTTTTCAGCGACGATTGAATTCACCAGCAGGCCTTCCCGCGCAGGAAATTTCATGAATAGCGTGTTGAAATGGTGCCTTTTCACCTGTCTGACCCTCCCCTTCTCCTGTCCGTGCCTTGCCGATGAGCTGGAGCCCCGGCGTTGGGCTCATCTGCCGGTCAACACCAACTTCATTGGCGCTGCCTATGCCTATACCGAGGCGGATATTGGCCTTGATCCGGTCCTGAAACTTGAAGACGTTCAACTGGAGATGGACACCTGGGCCATGCAATACATCAGGTCCTTCTCGTTGCTGGACAGGTCGGCAAGGTTCGATATCCTGCAGGCCTACCAGGAGGGGCGCTGGACCGGCTTGCTTGACGGTGTTCCCAGAAAGGCCACCCGGAGCGGGTGGACCGACACCCTGCTGCGTTTCGCAGTCAACCTGTACGGCGCTCCGCCGCTGGAGGGGGAGGAGTATGTTAAGTACCGGTCTGCCGCAGATATCGAGACGATCGTCGGGGCCGGTCTTTCGGTGCAGTTGCCTACCGGTGACTACATGGAGGACAAACTGATCAATCTCGGCACCAACCGGTTTACCTTCCGCCCCCAGATCGGTGTGGTTCACACGCGCGGACCCTGGTCGATGGAAGCAACCGGCTACGTTGCCTTATATACCGACAACAACGACTTTTTCAACGGGAAGAGGCTGGAGCAGGATCCTCTCTGCGTTATCAACGGCCATCTCATTTATACTTTTCGCCCCGGAGTCTGGGCGGGAGCAAGTGCCGGCTACGGTTACGGGGGGCGGTCGACGGTTGATGGAGAAGAAAAAGACGACCGGAAGCAGAATATGCTCTGGGCATTAAGCTTCGGCTTTCCGGTCAACCGGCGACTGGGTGTCAAGGT
>JBFYXI010000274.1:0-4760 GCA_041310635.1 Desulfuromonadaceae bacterium
GACGATGTCAAAAGCGCCATTACCGGCCTTGGAATTACTGGCATGACGGTCAGCGAGGTCCGCGGTTTCGGCCGACAGAAGGGGCACACCGAGTTGTATCGTGGCGCCGAATACCAGGTCGACTTCCTGCCGAAGATCAAGATCGAACTGGTGGTGTCTGACGATCAAGTGGCTTCGGTTGTCGCCACTGTGCAGCGCGAGGCCTGCACCGGCAAGATCGGTGACGGCAAGATTTTCGTTTACGATATCGAGCAGGCGGTTCGTATCCGTACCGGTGAAACCGGTCTCGAGTCACTCTGATCACCATTACTCCAAAGAAAGAGGCTGAGGTGCTGACATGAGAGAAAAACTGCGCAACATTATGGTCGCAATGGCCGCCCTGTGGCTGGTGCCGGGGATCTGTCTTGCCGAAGGGCCCCCCGCATTCGATACCGGCGACACCGCCTGGATGCTGGTCTCTTCCGCCCTGGTCCTGCTCATGATTCCGGGGTTGGCGCTGTTCTACGGAGGCATGGTTCGCTCGAAGAACGTGCTCTCCACCTTCATGCACTCCTTCGTCGCAATGGGGATCGTCGGCGTGCAGTGGGCGGTGATCGGCTACTCGCTGGCCTTCGGCGCCGATGCCGGCGGCGGGTTGGTCGGCGATTTCAGCAAGGCGATGCTGAACGGTCTGATCTCCTTCACCGATGGCACGCCGGTCTACACCATCTTCCAGAATGTTGCCGATCAGGGCGGCATCCCCGAGTACGTCTTCGCCATGTACCAGTGCATGTTCGCCATGATCACCGTGGCGCTGATCTCCGGCGCCGTCGCTGAGCGGATCAAATTCTCCGCCTGGTGCCTGTTCGTCCTGCTCTGGACCACTCTGGTCTACGATCCTCTGGCCCACTGGGTGTGGAATGTCGACGGCTGGCTGTTCAAGAAGGGCGCCCTGGATTTCGCCGGTGGTACGGTCGTGCATCTCTCCTCGGGGATCTCGGCTCTCGCGGTACTGCTTTTCCTCGGCAAACGCCACGGCTTCCCCACCGAGCGTATGGCGCCGCACAACTTGCCGATGACCATGCTCGGCGTCGGCCTACTCTGGTTCGGCTGGTACGGCTTCAATGCCGGCAGTGCCGTGGTCGGAGTCAACAGCGTGCATGCCGCCGGCGGCCTGGCCGGCCTGGCCCTGGCCACCACCACCATCGCCCCGGCGGCTGCCGGCCTCTCCTGGATGATGGCCGAATGGGTTCACCGCGGCAAGCCGTCGGCCCTCGGGTTCGGCTCCGGCGTGGTGGCCGGCTTGGTGGTTATCACTCCGGCGGCCGGTTTCGTGCAGCCGGGTCCTGCCCTGATCATGGGGATTCTGGCCGGTCTGGTCTGCTACGGCGGCATTCTGCTCAAGGCCAAACTCAAGTATGACGACTCCCTGGATGCCTTCGGCGTGCATGGAATCGGCGGCACGTTTGGCGCCCTGGCGACCGGTGTGTTCGCCACGGTCGGCGCCACCGGCCTGCTCTCCGGGAACATGGACCAGTTCATCACCCAGGTGATCGCTGTCGTGGCAGCCGGTGCCTACGCGGCCATCGTCACCCTGATCATCGCTTTCGCCCTGCACAAGACCATCGGCCTGCGCGTTGAGAAGGAAGACGAGATCATGGGCCTCGACCAGACCCAGCACTCGGAAAGTGCCTACAACAGCTGATCGGTTCGGCAATCAATGGCTGGCCGGACCATCCGGCCAGCCTACCTTCAACTGACAAAAGGAGATTGGACATGAAGAAACTTCTGATGATTTTCGCTGCCATGGTCCTGACCACCACGCCCCTTGCCTCCCCGGCCCTGGCCGCCATCGAAGTCGAAGGTAGTGCCTACATCGGCTACTTCGACAAGTATCTGTGGCGCGGTTATGACCTCAGCGGCGGGCTTCCGGTCGTGCAGGGCGGCGTGAATCTGAGCAGCAACGGTTTTACCCTGAGTTACTGGAGCAACATCCAGACCAAGACGGACGAAGGCGAAGGCTACACCGGCGGTGACTCCAACGAAACCGATATCATCATCGATTACACCTTCTCCCCGGTTGAGAAACTCAAGGTGAGCATTGGCAACATCTGGTATGCCTTGGACGGTTTCGAAGATACTAAGGAGGTCTACCTTGGCCTGGCACTGGACGTGCCCCTAGCGCCAAATGTCAAGGTCTACTACGACTATGACCAGTCCGAGGAGAACGGTCTGTTTTATACCGCGGCGGTCAGTCACTCCTTCGATGTCATCGACAAGCTCAGCCTGAGCGCTGCGGCTTTAGTGAGCTATAATGATGAAAACTATTCGGTTGGTGAAGACTATAGTGACTGGCACAACTACGAACTGAGCGCGAGCGCCACTTATGCGGTCACCGATCAAATTTCCATCACGCCGTCGTTCCTCTACTCCTCGCCGATCAGCGATGAGGCCAAGGATGCGATCGACAGCGAGGTCCTCGGCGGCATCACGGTGACGATGACCTTCTAGGCGGCCAATGAAGGGTTTGCGTCAGCTTTGCCTGCGACGCGCCGGCCGCCAGCCCAACAGGGCTGGCGGCCATTTTTCCCGCTCATCTGCCAAGAGTGGCGGTAAGAAAGGCACGGGCATGCCGATCAACATCGAGATCATCCAGAGCGACCCAACGGTCCCCCTCGGAGTCTTTGGCGAACAGCTTGGCACCTGGCAGGTGCCGTTTCGCGTCCACCGGCCGGACCGTGGTGAACCGCTGCCGGCCCGGGCGGACGCCGTCATCGTCCTCGGCGGAACCATGGGGGTCCATGATGAGGCCCTCCACCCGTTTCTGCGATCGCTCAAGGACTTCTTGCACCGGATGCTGGCCGGCGGGACGCCGCTTTTCGGCGTCTGCCTCGGCGGACAGCTGCTGGCCGAAGTGGCCGGCGGAACGGTCAGCAGCAACTGCTGCGGAGAAAAAGGGCTGGTCGACATCCGTCTTACCGATGACGGCAAGGTTGATTCGCTCTACGCCGGATGCGACCGCCAGTTCCGGATGTTTCAGTGGCACAATGATAGTTTCTCGATTCCTCCCGGCGCACAGCATCTTGCCACTTCCGCAACGTGTCCCCCCCAGGCGTTTCGCATTGGCAACGCCTGGGGGGTGCAGTTTCATCCTGAAGTCGACCTAAGCATCGTCAACGCGTGGAGCCGCAAGATTCCCCATCAGACGCTGCTGACCGCCAATTTTGCCAAGGCCGAAGCCCTCCACCAAGTGCAGGCCCAAATGATTCTGGCAAATTTTCTGGCGATCGCGAGGCATGTCTCTGCCACGGCGCGGTGAGCATTCCCGGAGATTGCCGCAGCTGCAGCCGCTGCACAAGGGGGCGGTCTGAACCTGACCTGCAGCGCAGCCGGCTATCCTGTATTCAATGCACGTCTGCAATGCCCCTTTGTGGTCGGACAATATTGTGGTAACTTTAATGATAATAAATTTGGTAAGGAGCCGCGCTTATGTACGCCCTGGAAAATGTCAGTAGAAACACCATCGCCATGGTCCTGGCCGGCGGCAAGGGGGAGCGGCTCAGCCCCCTGACACTGCGGCGGGCCAAACCGAGCGTAACCTTCGGCGGCAAGTACAAGATCATCGACTTCGTCCTGAGCAACCTGTTCAACTCCGGGATCAAGCGGGTCTACATCCTGACCCAGTACCGGGCCTACTCGCTGAACAAGCACATCCGCGAGTCGTGGGGGCGCTGGACCGGCCTGGGCGAATTCTATGTCGACATTTCCCCGGAAACCAGCAGCGAAAGCGAGGAATGGTTCAGGGGAACGGCCGACGCCATCCTCCAGTACCTGCGCTTTGTCGAATCCTCGGATGCCGATTACGTGGCGATCTTCGGCGGCGACCACATCTACAAGATGGATATCAGCCAGATGATCGCCAGTCACCGGATGAACCGTGCCGACATTACCATCTCCGCCATCGAGGTGCCGGCCGAGGAGGCCAGTCGTTTCGGCATCTTCAGCGTGGACGAGGATTTTCGCATTACCGGATTTGCCGAAAAACCTGCTGACCCGGAGCGGATTCCGGGACGGGAGACCTGCTTCGCCTCCATGGGCAACTACATCTTCTCGACCAGGAAGCTCATCGAAGTGTTGCAGAAGGGGAAAAAACATCACGAGGATCTGGACTTCGGCAAGCATATCATCCCGATGATGCTTGCCGCGGGCGACCGGGTCTTTGCCTACAACTTCAATGACAACGTGATCCCGGGGATGAAGGCCGAGGAACGCGGCTACTGGAAGGATGTCGGGACGATCGATGCCTACTACGAGGCCAACATGGATCTGGTCAAGGTCTCTCCCCAACTCAATCTCTATAACTACAAGTGGCCGATTCTCACTAACCAGGGGAACCTGCCGCCGGCCAAGACGGTCTTCGACGATGACGACCGCCGCGGCCAGAATATCGACTCGTATGTCAGCGGGGGCTGCATCACCAGCGGCGGCACGGTGCGGCGCTCGATCCTCGGGCCGATGTGCCGGGTGAACAGTTACAGCCTGGTGGAGGATTCGATTCTCTTCGAGAATGTCAATGTCGGCCGCCACGCGCGGATCCGCAAGGCCATCGTCGACAAGAACGTGGTGATTCCCGACGGTACGGTCATCGGCTACGACCATGACGAAGACCTGCGCCGGGGCTTTACGGTGACCGAGTCAGGGATCGTCGTGGTGCCGCGCCCGGACAGGTGATCGGGGCGACGGCTCCGCGAATGCCCTCAAACCGCAGACAACAACAGCCC
>JBFYXI010000280.1:0-25734 GCA_041310635.1 Desulfuromonadaceae bacterium
GTCGCTCCCAGGGTTACATCTTCAGTGCGCTCATCAATGGTTTTGCCGTGCGCAGTCACGTGACAGCTGTCGCACTTGGTCAGACCGATCGCCTGTTCCATCCCTTCGCGGGTCTCGACCCGCACCCCGGCATGGAAGGTCACGTTCGGCAGTTCCGGGACGGTCAGGTCGGCCTTGCCCTCCCACTCCCGCCGGGTGACGATGTAGTTGTTGTTCAGCTCCTGGTTATATTTTTGAAGCGGGTTGTAATTGATAGGGACCGTGCCCCCGCCGACGCCGACATTTACGATGTCGTGGCCTGCAGCCTGCAGGTCCGCGAAGGTCTTGTCCGTGATCACGTTCGGTTGCGATCCGAGCACATCGTCACGCCCGGTCGCGCCCATCTGGCCGAGAGTTTCGTGGTCTTTCCAGTGTTCCATCACCTGGTAGTCGAAGTTGAGCCGGATGACGCGCTCAAAATCCACGCCCAGGTCGAACTTCTGGTCACGCGGACCCATGATGTCGGCAAAAAGGGAAAACGCCGATTTCTCTCCAAACGACGATTCGAGCGACAGCTTCGGTGCGAAGCTGAAGCCGTCTTCGGACCTGGAATTCACATACTCGTTGACGCGTGCAGGGTTGTCCTTGGTGTCCACACCTGAAACACCGATCTCCACATGGCCGCTGACCGACTTGTCTTCAGCGACGGCGGCGGTGGCGATCGTCATTAAGGTCAGGACGGACAACACGGCAAGCAGCCATCCATGGCGTTGCTTCATGTTCATCCTCCTTAAGTTAACGGGTCAGACCGCGACCGCTGAGCGGTTGCGACGGGTAATCGCTGCCGTGGACCACCTTGTGGCAGGTCGTGCACTTGGTACCGAAGGAGGTCTGGAAGCCTTCCTTGCCGTGCACATTGACGATATTGGCAAGATCCTTCTGTGCTTGCGGAGTTGGTATTTGGCCAACGGCAAGAGTGTCGGCCGGTACCGCATAGTTCGACTCGCGCAGAATGTGGAAGTGCCCCTCATGGCACTGCAGGCAGAGGAACGGCTCGTTCTGCACCAGCAGGTTGTTGGCCACACTGCCGTGCGGGTCGTGGCAGATGGTGCAGTCGTCCTCGACCGGCGCGTGACCGAAGACGAACGGGCCCTGGTAGCGGGCGTGGCAGCCGAGGCAGAGATCGTTGACGCGCTCGTCGGTGTTCAGCTCGCCGTGGGGATTGTGGCAGGAGGAGCAGCCCATCTTCCCTTCCTTGATCGGATGGTGGGAGGGGAAGCTGGCCTTGGCCATCTGCTCCTGGTGGCAGGAGTAGCAGAGCTCCGGCTCCTGCTGCTTGAGGGCGTACTTGCCGCCGCCGTGGATGGTGTGACAGTCGCCGCAGGCGATGTCGCTGAGGGCGTGCAGGCTGTGGGTCCAGTCCATCAGCTTGCCGTCGGTGTGGCACTTGGCGCAGAGCGCCGCGGATTCTTCCGGCAGCAGTTCGCCGAACTTGAGGATGCTGCCGTCGCCGCTGGCTGCGACGTGCAGACTGCCACCGCCGTGGCAGGCTTCGCAGCCCTGGGTGCCACCCATGTATTCGAACCCGGCGAGGCGGGCGTGGACGCCGTTGGCCATCTGTTTGGCGGCGTCCTCATGGCACTCCAGGCAGGCGGCTTGGCCGACCGGGGTCGCGCCTTCGATCGACGGCAGGGTCAGAATCTTCTCCCGGATGGCGCCGGTGGCGCAGGCGCCGACCAGCAACAGCAGGGGAACGATCCTGATCAGTCGCGCGGCGCTGATCTTGGTGTTGCGTTCCATGGATTCTCCTTTCTTCACGTGGGCCTCCGATAGTGTGACAAATTGGTACAGTGGCCCGGCGATTGCGCAGCCTCCTTTCCCTCTCGCCGGTGATCGATAAAAAAGGCGCAAAAACGCCGGAGTGGACTATACGGCCGGTTGTATGCTAGAAGTCTTTGCGGTCAAGGTAAAACGAATCATTCTCATAGTGCCCATTAATTATATTTATTACGTTATTAAGATCTCACGCGAGTGGCTTCATGGAAACCCGCTACCTGAAGACCCTGGTTGCCGCCGTCGAGGAAGGCAGCTTCTCACGGGCCGCGGAAGTGCTGTACATCACCCAGTCGGCGGTGTCGCAGCGCATCAAGTTCCTCGAGGAGCACTTCGGCCACCAGCTGCTCGACCGCTCCGGCCCTGGCCTGGAGCTGACCCCGGCCGGCCAGCTGGTGCTGGCCAAGTCCCGTGACATCCTGCGCAAGGAGCGGGAGCTGGTCGACAGCCTGAAGGGCCTGGGCAGCGCACAGCACCTGGCGCTGTGCTGCACGCCGACCTTCGGTATGGCCTACCTGTCACGGGTCCTGAACGAATTCATTCGCGCCCACGCCGATCTCGCCGACCTCAAGTTCCTCTTCATGCAGCCCGCCGAAGCCTTGCGCGACCTGCGCAACGAGGAGTTCGATCTGGCGGTGCTCGAGCACTGTGCAAACCAGGATTTTTCCGGGCTGCTTCGCTATGTGCTGCCGGATGACGAGATGTTGTTCGTGGCCGCGCCGGGAAGCCTGCCGGCGGCGGCGGACGGCTGTGTCAGTCTGGCCGAGTTGTCCCGGGCCCGGCTTTTCGCCCGCCGCGACGGGTGCAGTTCCAAGGAGTTGCTGCGCCAGCTCCTGCGCGCGCAGGACGCCGATTTCTCGGTGTTCGACGGTACGGTGGTCTCGGACGACTTGCGCTTTACCATTCAGGCGGTGATCGAGGGGCAGGGGGTGGCCTTTGTCTCGCAGGCGCTGGTCAGAAGCCACCTGGCCGCCGGTGAACTGATCGGCTACTGCCTGCAGGGTGCGGTGCAGCGCCGCGGCCGCAGCGTGGTGCTGCTCCCCGGCCGGCAGGACGACGTGCTGTTGAAGGATTTGCTGGAATGTATCTTCCGTACGGTATCGCCGGACTGCCGGCCGCAGCAGGTCACCGTTGGCCGGGCCGAGGGGGGCGACAGCCTGGTGTGCGGCCGGGAGTGAGCAGGGTGGCGCTTTAGGCTGCGACAGATCTTTTGGATTGGACGGGAGCCAGGATGGACAAGTTGTTTCGCGGGATCATGAAGTTCCGCCGCGAGGAGTTTGAAAGACACAGTGAGCTGTTTCGCGAGTTGGGGCGCCGTCAGCAGCCGCACACGCTGTTCATCGGCTGTTCCGATTCCCGGGTGGTGCCCAACCTGATTACCGGCACGGACCCCGGTGAACTCTTTATCGTGCGCAACGTGGCGAACATCGTCCCCCCCTATCGCAGCACCGAGGAGTATGTGGCCACCACCAGCGCCATCGAATATGCGGTGCTGGCCCTGGGAGTCGATACCATCGTGGTCTGCGGCCACTCCAACTGCGGCGGCTGTGCGGCCCTGAACAAGCCGGCCGAGGCGCTGGCGCATCTGCCGCATGTGCGCAAATGGCTGGATGTGTCACGCGAGGTCAAGGGAAGGGTCGACCGGCTGATGTTCGGCGATACCCCGGAGGAGCGCGAGTGGCTCACCGAGCAGGTCAACGTCCTGGTGCAGATGAAGAACCTGCTGACCTATCCGTATGTTCGGGAGAGATATGAAAACAGTCGACTGAAGATCTTCGGTTGGCACTATCTGATCGAAACCGGCGAAATCTACAATTTCAACGATGAAACCCAGCTCTTCGAGCTGATCGTCGACCGCCCCGGTTTCTGACGCATCACTCTTCCTGCCCGCTCCACACCGGATCCCAGCCGAACTGGCGGCGCAGTCGCTCGGCCGGGTGCTGCTCGAGGAATTCCGCCTCGCTGAAACAGTACCGGTAATTCTCGCAATAGGCGAGCAGCAGCCGGTAGGCGGCGTTGACCTGGCGCATCGCCTCCGGGTCGCCGGCGCCACCCCGGTCGGGATGATGGGCTTTGGCCAGTGCCCGATGCCGGGACTTGATCTCCCTGAGGTTGGCGCGCTCGCCAAGGTTGAAGATCGCCAGGGCGTCCTGCAGTTCGCGAAAAGTCATCGGTTCCTCCCCGGTCAAGCCGTTTTCGAACGAGCCCTGCCAGTAAACCAGTAAATCCTCTTGATTTTCAAGTCGCTTGAAAGGTGTTTGCGCCTGTGCTAAGAATTGCACGCCGCAAGGCGGTGCAAGCCGCCGTGTCGATCACGCCGGGAGGCCCTGTCATGGACCTGAAAATCCTGCCGCTGAACAATCCCAAAGTTCATCCTGTTGACGAAAGCCAGCTCGGTTTCGGCAAACAGTTCACCGACCGCATGCTAGTCATGGAGTATGCCGCCGGGAGCGGCTGGCACTCTGCGCGCATCCAGCCCTATGGCCCGTTTTCCCTCGATCCCGCCTGTGCGGTGCTGCACTACGCCCAGGAGATTTTCGAGGGACTCAAGGCTTTTCGCCGCGACGACGGCCGCATTGCCCTGTTTCGCGCCAGCGACAACGTACGGCGCTTTAATCGCAGCGCCGTGCGGATGTGCATGCCCGAGGTGGACGAGACCTTCTTCCTCGACGCCATCCGCCAGCTGGTGCGCCTGGAGGCTGACTGGGTGCCGCGCAGCGCCGGCACCAGTCTCTACATCCGGCCGACCATGATCGCCACCGACCCCTATCTCGGCGTGAAGCCGTCGGATACCTACCTGTGCTACGTGATCCTGTCACCGGTCGGCGCCTACTACAAGGGCGGCTTCAGCCCGGTGAAGATCTGGATCTCCGACGATTACGTGCGTGCGGCCCTGGGCGGGACCGGTGAAGCGAAGACCGGCGGCAACTATGCCGCCAGCCTGAGAGCTTCGATGGAAGCGGCGAGCCGCGGCTACGACCAGGTATTGTGGCTCGATGCCGAGCAGCGCCGCTACGTCGAGGAGGTGGGCAGCATGAACATCTGCTTCCTGATCGATGGCACGGTGGTGACTTCGCCGCTGCGGGGGACGATCCTCGACGGCGTCACCCGCCGTTCGATTCTCACCCTGGTCCGCGACCTTGGGGTTGCCGTCGAGGAGCGGGCGCTATCGGTCGACGAGATCTTTGCCGCGGCGGAGAGCGGCCGGATGAGTGAGGCCTTCGGCACTGGGACCGCCGCCGTGGTCTCCCCGGTGGGGCAGTTCACCTATCGCGACCGGACCGTGAGCCTCGGCGGCGGCACGGCCGGCGCTTTTACCATGAAACTTTACGAAACCCTGACCGGCATTCAGTACGGCCGTCTACCCGACAAGCATGGGTGGGTGGAGATGCTGTAGCTGTCTGCGCTATATAGATAGGTTGTCAAGCCCCAGAATCGGCAGGTTCGGGGGCTTTCCCTCGTCGTCCTCGTCGGGCTGGGGCAAAGCCTATTCGCTGGTAGCAGGCGAAGAGGAAGGTGCCCCCTTTCCTTTTCACCATTGGTAAACTTGACAAAATGTAATAAATGTACAAAATATGATGCATGGAGGTGATCCCATGCGCCATATGCCTCTGACCGACGCCCGTGCCCAACTTTCCGAACTGGTCGATCGGGTGCGCTACACCCATGAACGGATCGCAGTAACCAAGCACGGCAAGCCCGTGGCCTACCTGGTCAGCGAGGAAGACATGCAGAAACTGCAGGCGGCCGCACCCGTTCGTTCCGGCCGCCGCCCGTCCGAAGTCCTGGCCGCGCACCGCGACACGATTCGCCAAGTGGTCACAGCGCACCACTGCGCCAATCCCCGGGTTTTTGGCTCGGTTGCTCACGGCAACGACCGCGAGGGGAGCGATCTCGACCTTCTGGTCGATGCGACGGCGCAGACTTCGCTCTTCGATATCGGCGCCATTCATGCTGAACTCCGCAAGCGGCTGGGCATCCCCGTCGAGGTATTGACGCCGAGCGCCCTGCCGGAATCCTTCCGCGCCAAAGTCATAGCCGAGGCGGTGGCGATATGAAACGCGGGAAGCCGCGCCTGAGCGATTACCTCGACCACATTCTCGAAGCGATCGACCGAATCGAACGGTATACGGCAGGGATGACCGGCGAGGCCTTTGCGCAGAATCAACTGGTTCAGGACGCGGTCATCCGCAACTTTGAAATCATCGGCGAAGCCAGCTGCAACCTGCGCCAGGACAATCCGCGATTTTCCGACCGCCATCCCGGATTGCCCCTGGAGTCGGCCTATGGTATGCGCAATGCCCTGGCGCACGGCTACTTCGCCGTAGATCTGGATATCGTCTGGAACACGATACAGTATCACCTCCCCGGGTTGCGGGAGCAGATTCGCTTGGCCAGGGGCTGAGGTGCGCGACCCCGGTTCCTGGAGCGGTTTTTTTAAGCAGCCGTGACCGTTTTTTTGGCATGAGGAGGTTGGCGAAGTGTTGCGCGTTTTGTTCTGACGAAGGCAAAAAAGCGGCATCACCCCGAAGGGCAAATCATTTTTGAGTTTTTTTATTACACAAACAAAGTATTTAAATTCTTTAAAACGATTTCGCTGGGTAGTCTGCCCCGGTCCATAAAGCCTCCCCTTCCAGTCTGGTACCCTGATAAAAATCTGATTGATATCAAAGTCTTGCAGTCGCGATGCGGGGCCGGTCGCGGATTTTCCGCAATCTCTGGCACGGACGTTGCTCTACTCCCCTGGTGCATGGCGGGCACTACGGTCCGCCGCCGCATCCCGAGTTTGCACGGAGGTGATCAGTCATGTGTCGCATCGGCGCCATCAAGAGCCGCAATTTTGTGCACCCCAGTCAGGCCCTGTTGCTCATGCAGTCGCAGCAGAAAGGTCATGACAATTCCGGGTTTGCCATGGTCATGCACGATCTTGGCGGGATTTTCGCCCACCACAAGCATTTGCCGACCCTGTCCATGGCCTGCACCGACGAGGGACTGAAGCTGGCCGAGGATATGCTCCACCAGACCGGCTTCCAGCGCGTCCTGCAGTGGGTTCCTGAAACCAACGACCGCCCCGGGCTGGATATCAACGCCATGCCCAACTACGTGTTCGAAACCTTCGACTACCCAAAATATTTCAAAAACGCCTCTCAGCGGGAGAAGGAAGACCTGCTGCTCGACATGCGCCTTAAGCTGCGCAAGGCCCTCGAAGTCGACGAGCAGGGGTTCGTCTACTCCTTCTGGCCGGACGTGGTGACCCTCAAGGAGATCGGCGACCCGCGCGACATCGGCACCTATTTCAATCTCTGCGAGCCGGACGAAAAGTTCACGGCCCGGGTGATTACCGCCCAATGCCGGCAGAACACCAACTACGACATCGTTCGCTACGCTGCCCACCCCTTCTTCCTGCAGGGGTACACGGCGCTGGCCAACGGCGAGAACACCTTCTACCTGAAGAACGTCGAGTTCCAGCGCAAGCTGCACCCCGGCTACCTCGGTTTCGAGTCCGACTCACAGTGCTTCCTCTACACCCTGCACTATGTCCATCGCGAACTCGGCTGGCCGCTGTCGTATTACAAGCATGTCATCACTCCGCTCCCCTTCGAGCAGATCGAGTGCCGCGACGACCGCGAAACCCTGCTGGCCATCCGCCAGTCGCTGGCCCACCTGGAGATCAACGGCCCGAATACCATCATCGGCGTGCTCCCCGATTCGACCCTGTTCACCTGCTGCGACGCCAAGAAGTTGCGACCGATCGTGGTCGGCCGGACCGAGGACACGGTGGTGTTTTCCTCGGAGGTGTGCGGCATCAATGAGGTTCTTCCCGAGCGCGACTGGGAGACCGATATCTACCCCAACGAGCGGGAGATCGTGGCGGTCGACAACCAGCTGGAGGTGCAGCGATGGAAACAATGAAAGTCCAGAGCGTCACCCCCAACGATATGCCCTGGCGGATTCGCTACGACGCCAGCCGCTGCACGTTGTGCGGCTCCTGCGTGGCGGCCTGCTCGTTTCGCGCCATCGAGTGCAAGGTCGAACGGCGGCGCATGGTCTTTTCGGAAACCGAGCTCCCCGAGCCGAAGCAGCGTTTCTCGGCGGTGCCGGTGATTCGCCAGGTCAAGAGCATCAGGCACTACTGCCGCGGTTGCGGGATTTGCGAGAAGGTCTGCCCCAATGAGGCGATCCGCCCCGAGCGCAACATCGACACCCGCCATCCGATCCTGATTCGCTGCCTGCACGGCGAGGCGATCAAGCGTGGCGGGCGCAAGAACCTCGAAGCGGTGATGCGCACCCTCGACAAGATCCGTGTCGCCCGCATCTCGCAGATGACCGACCCGTCGCTGGATGCCCAGCGCCACAGTTTCGATCTGCTGGCGCCCTTTGGCCGCATCCTGCCACCGAAGAAGCTCCCCCTCGGCGTCTCTCCGAACGGGCTGCTGGAGATGACCCGGCAGGCACCGCCGGTGCGCTGGGTCTATCCGGTGATTATCGGCGACATGTCGATCGGCGCGCTCTCCTGGAGGATGTGGGAGGCGGTCGCCATGGCCACCGCCTATCTCAACGAAGAGTGCGGCCTGCCGGTGCGCATGTGTTCCGGCGAGGGCGGGGTGCCGGTGCGCCTGCTCAAGAGCAAATACCTCAAGTACATGATCCTGCAGATCGCCTCCGGGCACTTCGGCTGGAACCGCATCGCCAAGGCTATGCCGCACATGGTCGAGGATCCGGCGGGGGTCCTGATCAAGATTGGCCAGGGGGCCAAGCCGGGGGACGGTGGTCTGCTGATGGCGGCCAAGGTTGCCGAGCACATCCAGGCGATCCGCGGCGTGCCCAAGGCCGATCTGCTCAGCCCGCCCAACCACCAGGGGCTCTATTCTATCGAGGAGAGCGTGCAGAAGATGTTCCTCTCCTTCAACGCCGCCTTCAAGTTCCGCGTGCCGGTGGCGATCAAGGTGGCGGCTTCGGCGACCTCGGTGTCGGTGTTCAACAACCTGGTGCGCGACCCGTACAACATCGTCGGCGGCTTCTTCCTCGACGGCATCGACGGCGGCACCGGTGCGGCCCACGAGGTCTCCCTCGACCACACCGGCCACCCGATCGTCTCCAAACTGCGCGACTGCTACCTGGCGGCGGTAGCCCAGGGGCGGCAGGGGCAGATCCCGCTGTGGGCGGCCGGCGGCTTGGGCAAGACCGGCGACCTGGCGGCGGATGCCTTCAAGATGATCTGCCTCGGCGCCAACGGCGTCTTTACCGGCAAGCTGATTCTGCAGATGGCCGGCTGCGTCGGCAACGAGATGGGGCGCTGCAACGCCTGCAACACCGGCATGTGTCCGGTGGGGATCACCACCCAGGAGCCGGCGCTGGTACATCGCCTCGACGTCGAGCGGGTGGCGCAGAATATCGTCAACTACTTCCTGGCCATGGACCAGGAGTTCAAGAAGCTGATGGCGCCGATCGGCAACTCGTCGCTCCCTGTCGGCCGCGCCGACGCCCTGGCGGCCATCGACCGCGGCGTCGCCGAGAAACTGCAGATTCAGTACGTCTGTTAAGTCGTGAGGGGTGAGGAGTCAGGAGTTAAATATGACAGCGAAGATCAAAGGTTTTGACGAACAGAACCAGCGCATCTCCACCCAGCAGCTGCTGCAGCAGATTTATACGGCGCTGGAGAACGGCCAGACCGAATTCGAGGTGCTCTCTTCAGGGCATCACGATATCGGCGGCCCGCTATGGACCCAGGATGGCTCGCCGCTGAAGTTCCGGGTCAAGAACCCGGGGCAGCGGGTCGGCTCCTTTGCCCTCGACGGCACCGAGATCGTGGTCGAAGGCTCGGCACCGGCCGATGCCGGCTGGCTCTGCGCCGGCGGCGAGGTCACCATTCTCGGCGACGGGGGCGATACCACCGCCCACTGTGCGGCGAGCGGCAAGATCTTCGTCGGCGGCCGGGTCGGCACCCGCTCCGGCTCGCTGATGAAACACGACCCGGCCTTCGAGCCGCCGCAGTTCTGGATTCTCAAGAACACCGGTTCTTTCTCCTTCGAGTTCATGGGCGGCGGCATCGCCGTGGTCTGCGGCTTCGAGTGCGATGATGATGAGTCGATCCTCGGCGACCGCGCCTGTGCCGGGATGGTCGGCGGCACCATCTATGTGCGGGGTCCGGTGGCCGGCATCTCCGACGAGGTCTGGCTGCTCGCTCTCGATGATGCCGATCGCCAGTTCCTGGCCGAAAACCTGCCGGTCTTCCTCGGCAAAATCGGCCGCCCGCAGCTGCTCGACACTCTGGCCGAGATGGGGCAGTGGCGCAAGATCGTGGCCAAGAGCTATGAGGAGCGCAAGATCCATGCGCACCTGACCATGCGCGAGTTTCGCCTTGGCAAATGGGTCGGCGGCGGCATCTTCGGCGACCTGGTCATGGACGACTACGCCAAGGTGGCCGGACTGGTCAACGCCGGTGACGACCGCCTGAAGATCCCGCGCTGGCAGGACAAGCGCTACGGTGCGCCGTGCCAGGTTTCCTGCCCGAGCCATATCCCCACCCAGGACCGCATCAAGCTGCTGCGCCAGGGGAAGGTCGAGGAGGCGCTGGAACTGGTACTGCGCTACTCGCCGTTCCCGGGGAGCGTCTGCGGCGAGGTCTGCCCGAACCTGTGCATGGATTCCTGTACCCGGCGTTTCCTCGACCACCCGGTGCGGATGAAGGAGCTCGGCCGCCTCTCGGTCAGCACCCCGTCGCCTCTGCCGGCGCCGGCGACCGGCAAACGGGTGGCGGTGATCGGTGGCGGCCCCGGTGGCCTGTCCGCCGCCTGGCAATTGCGCCTGAAAGGGCATGCGGTGACGGTCTTCGAGAGCGATGCGGAGGTCGGTGGCAAGCTGCGCCAGGTGATCCCTGCCGAGCGTCTCCCCGAGGATGCGCTCAGCAGCGAAATCGATCGCATCAAAAACCTCGGTATCGAAATCCGCACCAATTCCAAAGTCGATGCCCCGCTGTTCGAGCAGATCCGCGGCGAATTCCATGCCGTGGCCATCGCCAGCGGCGCGCACAACCCGGTGGTGATTCCCTTCCCGGGGCACGAGCGGCTGGTCAAGGGGCTGGAATTCCTCAAGGCGATCAACCGCGGCGAGCGGCCGGCGGTCGGCGAGAAGGTCGTGGTGCTCGGTGCCGGCAACGCCGGCATGGACGTGTGCCTGGGGGCCTACGCCATGGGGGCCAGACAGGTCACGGCCATCGACATCCAGCGCCCGGCGGCCTATGCCAACGAGATCGCCCACGTCGAAAAGCTGGGCGGCCGCATCCTCTGGCCGGTCTTCACCGCGAAAGTCGATGAGGCCGGGGTGCACACCAAGAGTGGCGAACTGCTTGAGGCCGACACGGTGATTATCGCCATCGGCGAACGCCCCGATCTTTCCTACGTCCCGCGCGCCTGGCTGACCGACCGCGGCATGATGGAGGTCAACGGCTGCCTGCAGTCCCCCCATGCCCCGGAGGTCTTCGCCGTCGGCGACACCGTCCAGCCGGGCTTGCTGACCCACGCCATCGGCCAGGGGGCCGACGTTGCCCTGCAGATCGATGCGTTCCTGGCCGGCCAGGTGCTGGCGCCGCTCAAGCACCCGGAGGTGATCCCGGTCAGTTGCCTGTCCAAGGAGCTGTTCCGGCCGCAAAACCGCGGGCGTTTCTGCTCCACCGACGCCTTGGCTGAAACCGGCCGCTGCCTCTCCTGCGGCACTTGCCGCGACTGCTCCATGTGTCTGGAGGCCTGCCCGGAAGGTGCCATCCGCCGCCTGGAAAAAACCGACGGCACTTTCGAGTACCTTTCCGACGACCAGGTCTGCATCGGCTGCGGCATCTGTGCCGGGATCTGCCCGTGCGGCATCTGGGCGATGGACGTGTTGGCCTGATCAGGCTGGTGTCCCACGCTGCGCAAGACGGGCGGAGCCGATGGCGGCTCCGCCCTTTTTTACCCTTCAGGGAATTTGACAATCGGGCCCGGTTCGACGTAGAGGAGGGATGGCCCGCTACGGCGGATTCGTCCCTCGGCGATTCAGCCAAGTCTCCCCTGGGAAAGAGTTGCGAGCGCGGCTTGCTGCCGGGGGGAGAGGCCGTCGCCGATGGTTTTCCCGACAACTGCCACAATCATCTGATTTTTAAGAAAATTAACGGCAAGAAGCGCCTTGGCTGACGTCCGCCACTGAACCGCCCACAACGGAAAGTATGGCGTTTAGATGCAAAACCGGCTATGAAGGCATCAGGCTTTGCCAACTTTTTCCAAGGACACCGCCGATGAACAAGGCTTTTCCTCTGTTGTTCCTGATGCTTCTACTCCCCTTCCTCGGCGGATGCGAGCGCTCTCCGGGGGCTCTCCCCGAAGGGGCGGTCATCCTCGCCTTTGGCGACAGCATTACCTATGGCACCGGAGCCGGTGAGGGAGAAGGTTATCCTGCGGTGCTCGGCCGCCTCGTGGGGTTCAAGGTGGTCAATGCCGGGGTGCCGGGAGAGACCACTGCGGAGGGACTCAAGCGGCTCCCCGCAGTGCTGGCCGAGGTACGGCCCCGGTTGGTGATCCTCTGCCATGGCGGCGAAGACATGACCCGGGAAGTTGCGGCGGAGGAACTCATCGCCAACCTCAGAGCGATGGTCCGACTCATCGAGGAGGCTAATGCCGAGGTCTTCCTGATTGCCGTCCCGCCGCCGGCTCCTCATTTCCAGCCGGCTGCTTTCTACAACCAGATTGCCCGCGACATGCAGGTTTCCGTCGAGGTATACGCTCTGAGCAACATCCTCTCGCGCAAGGAGATGAAAAGCGAAGGCCTCCACCCCAATGCCAAGGGGTACGCCGCCCTGGCCGAAGCGATTGCCAAACGGCTGGCCACGACCCGGCGTTAAGGCCCCGGGGCGCTCGTCGGCAACGCCGGCTTGCCGTGGAGCAAATGCGCAGGGGCGCCCTGCCGGCCGCTTCCCGATGGATGCCGGCACAAACGCTGAAAATCTCTGGTTCAAACAAACAAGTCGCCGCCGTCATAAGAATAATCGACGCTATTTTCCTTCGAACAACGTTCGCGATTTCGTTGTACGCGAACAAACAACAGAGTGGCAAGGACGCCTATTATCGCCCCGGACGTGAAAGCGACAACGGCCCCCGGGGTATCATCATCGACAGCTGACATGATCACCTCCTGTAAGTGGTTCCTCGCATTGACCCCTCGCAATGCCAAAGTACCGATTAAAATTACCCCATTTCAATCCGGTCCACAACGCGAAAAACAAGGGCGGTGCCGCGCGCGGCACCGCCCTTGCAGTAAAATTCCCGCAGACTTCGCTTCTCAGGCCGCCGCCTGGCGCTCGTGCTGTTCAACAAGTCGGCGATATTTTTCTTCAAGGCCTGGGGTCCGGGCCGCCGCGGCGGCATAGGCATCAAGCATGCCGCGCCGGACGGTTTCCGGCAGAACGCGCTCGGCCAGGGGATAGAGAATCTGGTCCTCCTTGCCGATATGACCGCGCAGCAGTTGAGCATAGGCCTTGGCTTGGGCGGCAATCAGCGGTACCCGCCCCCTTTCCCCGGCCAGGGCCTGCAAGGCCGCGTCTTCCAGGGCGCGCACGTGAGCCCGCCCCTGGTCATGCTCGAGGTGCATCGCCTCGATCGGCGACTGCTTCTCCGGCATGCCGTTGCGCACCAGGGCGGCAAACAGCACCTCCTCTTCCTTGGCGTGGTGGTAGCGGTCAGCATAGTTGCGGATGAAATCGACGGCGTCGAGGAAGAACTGCCAGTTACGGAACCGTCCCTGCTCCAGCAACGAGGTATTTCGTTCCACCAGCGTGATCATGCGCAGGATCAGGCAGTGTTCATCGATCATCACCCGGGTTACGTCGGTTTTCATGGTCAGGCCCTCCGGGTACCGTCGATGCCGATCACGGCGACTTCGAGCGGCACATCCCTGCCCGATTGCTGCAGGGCCTTCTGCGCCAGCAGCGCCAGACCCCGGCAGCAGGGAACTTCCATGATCGTCACCGTCACCGACTGAATGTTGTTCTGGGCAATGATCGCCGCCAGTTTGTCGACATAGGGGCTGGTATCGTCAAGTTTCGGGCAGGCGTTGACCAGCACCCGCCCCTTGATGAAGTCGCGATGGAAGTCGGCGTAGGCGAAGGGAACGCAGTCGGCGGCAATCAGCAGGTGCGCGTTCTGCAAATAGGGTGCGTTCGGCGGCACCAGATGCAGCTGGGTCGGCCACTGGCGCAGTTCGGAAGCGGTCCGGGCGCCCGGCATGCCGGTTGCGTCGGTGGGGCGTTCGATGGTGCGCACCTGGCTGCCAGGGCAGCCGCAAGCTAAAGATTTCATACGCATGCTCCTTGCTGGTGGTGAGTGAGTGTGTTCAGGTAATCGGTAATTTCCTGCTCGATCCTGGCCTCGATTTCGTCGCCGAGAGCATGGATGGCGACCACGTCCTTGACCAGACAGATGCCGACGCCGCAGGTGACACAACCGATCTCGTACTTGCTGAGAATTTCGCCGATGCGCGGATGTCGCTCGATGGCCTTGTTGATTGGCTGATCGCCGATTTCCCGGGGGAGTTTCATGGTCGCAGGCTCCTGGTTTGCGCGTTTGGTGATGTCAGGATAAGCCAGGCCGGAGAGGAGAAACATGACGGAAGTCAAAATAGTTGACTTTTTTGGTTGTCTATGGAGCTGCATACGGGCGCGGCGGCTGCCGGCACTGCCAACACTTGCTCTTGACCGCCCCGCGGCCAGGCCACATACTGGACCGCCATGACCGCCTCCCCCCTTCAGCTCCTGCGTGAGGTCTTCGGTTACAGCGCCTTTCGCCCGCCGCAGGAAGAGATCATCGCGACGCTGCTCGCCGGCCAGGATGCCTTCGTACTGATGCCGACCGGTGGCGGGAAATCGCTCTGCTACCAGATTCCGGCGCTGCACCGCGCCGGGGTGGCGATCGTGGTCTCGCCGCTGATCTCGCTGATGAAGGACCAGGTCGATGCCCTGGTCGCCAACGGAGTGCGCGCCGCCTGTTACAATTCCTCGCTGGGTGCCAAGGACGCGCGCCAGGTGCTGGCCCGCCTGCATGCCGGTGAACTCGACCTGCTCTATGTCGCCCCGGAGCGCCTCCTCTCCGACGGCTTCCTCGACCGTCTCAAGGAGCTGCCGATCGCCCTGTTTGCCGTCGACGAGGCCCACTGCGTCTCGCAATGGGGGCACGATTTCCGCCCCGAGTACATCCAGCTTGGCCAGCTGCGCCGGCTCTTCCCCGGGGTGCCGCTGATTGCCCTGACCGCCACCGCCGACCCGCAGACTCGCGGCGACATCCTCGTCCGCCTCGGTCTGCAGCAGGCGCGCTGCTTCGTGGCCGGCTTCGACCGGCCGAACATCCGCTACTCGGTGATCGAAAAGCACAAACCCTTCCCCCAGGTGAGCGCTTTCCTTGACGGTCAGGGGAAGAATGCCGGCATTATCTATGCCCTCTCGCGCAAGCGGGTCGATGAACTGGCCCAGCGGCTGGTAACGGCCGGCTGGCGCGCGGCTGCATATCATGCCGGCATGAGTGATGCCGACCGGGTGCGGGTGCAGGAGGCCTTCCTGCGCGACGATCTGCAGATCGTGGTAGCGACGGTGGCCTTTGGCATGGGGATCGACAAGTCGAACGTACGCTTCGTCGTGCACTACGACCTGCCGAAGAACATCGAGAGCTACTATCAGGAGACCGGCCGCGCCGGACGCGACGGTCTGGCGGCCGAGGCGCTACTCCTGTTCGGCTACGGTGACATCGCCATCAGCCGCGGCCTGATCGAAAAGGGGGGCAATGCGGAGCAGAAACGCATCGAACTGCACAAACTGCAGGCGATGGTCAGCTTTGCCGAGGCGCAGAGCTGCCGCCGGCGGGTGCTGCTCGGTTACTTCGGCGAACGGCTGGGCGATGACTGCGGCAACTGCGATGTCTGCCTCAATCCACCGGAGCGCTACGATGCCACGGTCGATGCGCAGAAAGCCCTCTCCTGTGTGTTCCGGGTCGGCCAGCGCTTCGGCATCGGCCACGTCGTCGATGTGTTGCGCGGAGCACGCAGCGAGCGGATCTTCGAACTCGGCCACGACCGTCTCTCGACCTACGGCATCGGTGCGGAGCGGAGCACCGAGGCCTGGAGCGGCCTGATCCGTCAACTGATCCACCACGGCTACCTGGTCCAGGATGTGGCCCGTTACTCGGTACTGACGCTGACCGAAGCCGCCCGGCCGCTGCTGCGTGGCGAGGAGCGGCTGGAGTTGGCCCAGCCGCGCCTGCGGATCAAGGTCCAGCCGAAGAAGGGCAAAGCCCGGGTCGGTGATTTCGATTATGACGAAGTGCTGTTCGAGCGCCTGCGCGTGGTGCGCAAGCGCCTGGCCGATGCCGAAGGGGTGCCGCCTTTCGTCATCTTTGCCGATGCCACCCTGGCGGAGATGGCTGCCGTGATGCCCACCGACGAGGCCGCGCTGCTGGCGGTCAGCGGTGTCGGCCGGCACAAGCTGCGCCGCTTCGGCGGCGAATTCCTTGACGAGATCATCAGTTTTTCCGGGCGCTGAAAGCGGGTTGGCGGTTGTGCCAGGCGCAATGCGAAGAAAATCCTTGCTTTTTCATTAAACACCCCGTATATTTCCAAATTGACTGTAACAGGCGCCGGCTTGTCACCCTCCGCCGGCGCTTCATCGTTCCTGACCCCTCCTGCGACTGGTTCCCGTTCGAATCGCGGCTGCACCACAGGTTGGCGACGATGTTCATCTGCCAGTCTGCGAGTGCCGCGCCGGTATCTGTCCGAGGCAGCTGTCTGCCCCGGCGGCGCGCACGCCACTGCGAACCGTTGCCGCTATTGTGCGGCAACAGCTAAGGAATCAGCATGTCGTTTGAAACGCTGCAACTCAATCCCGAAATTCTGCGCGCCGTCGCCACCTGCGGCTACAGCGAGCCGACCCCGATCCAGGCGCGGGCCATCCCCGAAATTCTCGCCGGCCGCGATATCCTGGCCACCGCCCAGACCGGTACCGGCAAGACGGCCGCCTTCATGCTGCCGGTGCTGCAGCGCCTCAGCGACGTGCGCCGCGGCCCGAAGGGCGCCCCGCGCGTGCTGGTCATTACCCCGACCAGGGAACTGGCCGCCCAGGTCACCGAAGCCACCCGCAACTACGGGCGCTTCCTCAACCTGCGTAGCGCCGTGATCCTTGGCGGTACCCCCTACGTCAACCAGTACCGCGACCTCGGTGGTCCCCTCGACCTGGTGGTCGGCACTCCGGGGCGGCTGATCGATCATCTCGAGCGGCGCAGTCTCAACCTGTCGCGCCTTGAGGTGCTGATCATCGACGAAGCCGACCGCATGCTCGACATGGGCTTCAAGGAAGACATGGAGAAACTGGTGGCCGCCGCGCCGGTGAACCGCCAGACGCTGCTGTTCACCGCCACTCTCGACAAGACCATGGCCGATCTGGCCGGGCGGATGCTGCGTGAACCGGTGCGCATCGACATCGCCGGCAAGCAGGTGACGCTGGAGCAGATCGAGCAGCGCCTGCACGTCACCGACTGTCTTGAGCACAAGAAGCGCATCCTCCACCACCTGGCGTCCGACCCTTTGGTAACCCGGGCCATCGTGTTCTCCGCCACCAAGCGTGACGCCGACGCTCTGGCTGTGGAACTTTCCGCGCTTGGGCACCGCGCCGCCGCGCTGCACGGCGACATGCCGCAGGGGGCGCGCAACCGCACGGTGCGTGATCTGCGCCAGGGACGAGTGCGCCTGCTGGTGGCCACCGACGTTGCCGCCCGCGGACTGGACGTCAACGGCATCAGTCACGTGATCAACTTCGACCTGCCGATGGCTGCCGAGGACTACGTGCACCGCATCGGCCGCACCGGTCGCGCCGGCGCTTCGGGGGTGGCGATCTCCTTCGTCAGCCGCAGCGACGTGCCCCGTCTGGAGCGCATCGAACGCTTCATCGCCCAACCGCTGCTGCAGACGGTGATCGTCGGCCTTGAGCCGACCCGGCCGCTGCGTGGACCGCGCAGCGCCCGCACGGTGAATGGTGGCGGTGCCCGTCCCAGCGCCGGCCGCCCCGGAGATCGCCGGGAAGCCGGCAATCGCTGGCAGAAAAGCGCCCCGCGCGACCGCCGCGAGCCGGTCATCGAAATGCGTACCCGCAAGCCGGGAGCCCGGCCTATGGCGCACTGAGCGTCGTAGCTCGCCAAGTTAAACCATGCCTCGACGCAGAGACGCCGAGGCGCAGAGAAAATTCACAGGCAGGTTCAAAGTACGAGAAACAAGAAGCGATCTTTTGACCTTTGCCCGTGAGCCTTGAACCTTGCGCCTTGAGCCTTATGGGTTTTTCTCCGCGTCAAAAAAGATATAATCACCTCACAGCACATAGAAAGACTCCAGATAAATGACGTTTCAAGAATTCAAGTTCCACCCCGACGTTGCCGCCGGCATTGCCGCCGCCGGTTACGTCACCCCCACGCCGATCCAGTCCCAGGCAATCCCGGCAGTCATGGCCGGGCGCGATGTCATGGGTCTGGCCCAGACCGGCACCGGCAAGACCGCAGCCTTCGCGCTGCCGATCCTGAATCGTCTGCAGCCCGGCCCTCGCGGCAAGGTGCGCACCCTGGTGGTTGCTCCGACCCGGGAGCTGGCCGAACAGATCAACGAGAGCTTCCTCGCCCTCGGCAAGGCGACGCGGCTGACCAGCACCACCATCTACGGCGGCGTCGGCAACAACCCGCAGGTGGCCGCCCTGCGCCGCGGCGTCGATATCGTGGTGGCCTGCCCGGGACGCCTGCTCGACCACATCGGCCAGGGCACCATCGACCTGTCGAAACTGGAAGTGCTGGTCCTTGACGAGGCCGATCAGATGTTCGACATGGGCTTTCTCCCCGACATCCGCCGGATCCTCAAGGCGTTGCCGAAAACCCGGCAGACGCTGCTCTTCTCGGCGACCATGCCCGAAGCGATCCGCGGCCTGGCCAACGAGACGCTGGCCAATCCGGTGACCGTACAGGTCGACCGGGTGGCGCCGGCGGTCACCGTCAGCCACGCCCTCTACCCGGTGGAGCCGCATCTCAAGACCGCGCTGCTGCTCGGCCTGCTGCAGCACACCGACACCGAGTCGGTGCTGGTTTTCACTCGCACCAAACACCGCGCCCGCCGCCTTGGCGAACAGTTGGAGAAGGCTGGTTATCGCGCCGCATCGCTGCAGGGCAACCTGTCACAGAACCGCCGCCAGGCGGCTCTCGATGGTTTTCGCGACGGCAGTTTCCAGGTTTTGGTCGCCACCGACATTGCCGCGCGCGGCATCGATGTCAGCCAGATCTCGCATGTCATCAACTACGATATCCCTGACACCGCCGATGCCTACATCCACCGCATCGGCCGCACCGGGCGGGCCGCCCGCACCGGCGATGCCTTCACCCTGGTCAGCCAGGAAGATGCCTTAATGGTGCGGGCCATTGAGAAAGCCCTCGGCAAGCCGCTGGAACGCAGCCAGTTGACCGGTTTCGACTACACGATCCCGGCGCCGCGCAAGGACACCGAGTTCGCCCGCCCGCCGCGCCAGCCGGCAGTCAGGCGACCCGCACCGGCAACCACCGAAGCCGCCGTTCCGGCCAAGAGCGTCCGACGTTACAAACGCAACGGCGCGCGCACGGGGAATGCCCGCTGACCATCAGTGTAATGCTTAAGTGACGCAGAGACGCTGAGACGCGGAGACAACGGTTCCAGGGTAATCCCTGGTCCCCGCGGTTCTCTCTGCGCCTCGGCGTTACTGCGTCAAAATATCTTCAATGGATCATCAACGCGGCCGGCTGCGGCCACGCCCAAGGAAAGGACAGACAGCATGGCTCAGGTAAAAACAGGAGATAAGGTGCGGATCGATCTGGTCGGTACTCTCGACGACGGCACGGTGTTTCAGAGTACGCTGGCCAGCGATGCCTGTGATGATGACAGCTGTGACGATGACAGCTGCGGTCACGACCATGGCGCCGATGAGGGGTGCGGCTGCGCCAACGGACCCCTCGATGTGCAAATCGGCTCGGGCGACGTCTTCCCGCAGATTGAGGAAACGCTGATCGGTATGTCGCCGGGGGAAACGCGTCGGGTGACCATTGCTGCCGCCGAAGCTTTCGGTGCCTATGACGAGGAAAACGTGGCCACCATTCCCCGCACCCAGCTCCCCCCCGACCTGAATCCCGAAGTTGGCGAAGAACTGGTGCTCACCGGCGATGATGACGAGCACTTCGGCGTGACCGTGGTCGAGGTGACTGACGAAGGGGTTACTTTCGACTCCAACCACCCGCTGGCTGGAGAAGATCTTACTTTCGAGATCACCCTGCGCGAGATCGTGTAACGGGCTGAAAGTCAGCAGGCAGCTTGACGCGGAGACGCTGAGACGCGCAGAAAATAGCGAAGTGCGAGCGTGCCTTCTTTTGGTGGCTTTTCTTGTCCGGCCGAGGTCTGCCGCCGCGGGGGCTTCACCCCCGCCCCCGACCAAGATTTGCTCGCCCAAATTTTGCATCAAAGGACGTGTCTCCTCGCGGAGGGCATGATACGCGCACCGGCTCGGCGGCTCCGCTCATCCTCACTGCCTGCGCCTCTTTGCCGCCGTATCCTCCAAGGCGCGGGGCCCTGTTGTTGGCCCCGCGTTGCCTGAGGCACCGGTCAACGACTGCCGGGGCGGCCTGCCGAATCGCTGCTTTTAGGTGGAAAAAGTGTCAGGTGGAAAAGGGGCAGGTCTTGAAATGTCAGTAATCATCATAGTTGATGATCTTGCTGACCCTCGTGTCGAATTGTTCTGAACATGCCTGAAATATTAACATTTCCCCCCATCAACCCAACCTGGTCCTCACTCACAAACCGCCCCTGCGCCGGGCAGTATTACCGGTAATGGTAAAGCCCCGCCCCGTGTACTGGAACGGGTTGTCGGAAGTTTCGCCGGTGATGGTGACGACGCCGGCCGGGTCGACCAGGGCGACGATCGAGCCCAGCGGGTCGGCGACGGAGTAGCGAATTGTGCCAGCGCTGTGCGCTAAGGCCGGCGGCTCGCCCGGCGGGGGAGGATTGTCCTTGAAGAGCCGGCGGCGGCGCGCTATTTTCCCAAAGGGGACAGGCTGATTTCCACTGGGGAAAATGCCGACGATGAGGCGTTCTGACATCGGAATGATTAGCCGGGCGTTGCCTGGAAACCGGCTGCTGCCCCGCCGGAGCCAAGGATTTCCATGACCAGCGAAGACGAAAACAACCTCAACCTGCTCGCCCTCTTCCACTACATCGTCGGCGGCCTTACCGCCGTCTTCTCCTGCCTGCCGTTCATCCACGTGTTCATCGGCCTGGCGATGCTCTCCGGCAAGTTCGCCGGCCGCAGCGGCGCTGCGCCCCCCGAGCCGCTGTTCGGCTGGCTGTTCGTCATCATGGGCGCAGTTTTCATCGTCTGCGGCTGGAGCCTGGCGGTGTGCATGGCCATCGCCGGGAAAAAGCTGAAAGCCCGCAGGGGCCGGACGTTCTGTATGGTGATCGCCGGCATCGAGTGCTTGCTCATGCCGTTCGGCACCATCCTCGGCGTCTTCACCCTGGTCGTCCTCAACAAGGAGTCGGTCCGGGCGCTTTTCGACGCGCAGCCTCCCGCCGACTTCCACTTCTCCGAGCATTGACCGAACGGCAAGGGGGACAGACCGCCGGTCTGTCCCCCCTGTCGTCCTGCCGCAGCCGCCCGCCGGCTACTGCCGCGTCAGTTGGCGGTACTTGATCCGGTGCGGCCGGTCGGCGGCGGCGCCGAGGCGCTTTCTGCGGTCCTCTTCGTATTCCGAATAGTTGCCCTCGAACCAGACGACCTGCGAATCCCCCTCGAAGGCGAGGATGTGGGTGGCGATGCGGTCGAGAAACCAGCGGTCGTGGCTGATCACCACCGCGCAGCCGGCGAAATTTTCCAGCCCCTCTTCCAGGGCCCGCAGGGTGTTGACGTCGAGGTCGTTGGTCGGCTCGTCGAGCAGCAGGACGTTGGCCTCCTCGCGCAGCATCTTGGCCAGGTGCACGCGGTTGCGCTCGCCGCCGGAGAGGACCCCGACCTTCTTCTGCTGATCGGAACCGGAGAAGTTGAAGCGTGCCACGTAGCCGCGCGAGTTGACCAGCTGCTTGCCGAGGGGGATCTGCTCCTGGCCGCCGGTGACTTCCTCCCACAGGGTCTTCTCCGGGTCGAGGCCGCGCTCCTGGTCGGCGTAGGCCAGCTTGACCGTCTCGCCGATCTTGAACGAGCCGGCATCGGGCTGCTCCTGCCCGGTGATCAGGCGGAACAGGGTGGTCTTGCCGGCGCCGTTGGGGCCGATGATGCCGACGATGCCGCCGGGGGGAAGGCTGAAACTGAGGTTGTCGAACAGCAACCGGTCGCCGAAGGCCTTGCCCACCCCTTGCGCTTCGATGACCACCCCGCCGAGGCGCGGCCCGGCCGGGATGAACAGCTCCAGCTCGCGCTCGCGCTGGGCGCTGTCCTGGTTGAGGAGCTTTTCGTAAGCGCTGATACGCGCCTGGCCCTTGGCATGGCGGGCCTTGGGCGACATGCGCACCCACTCCAGCTCGTGCTGCAGGGTCTTCTGCCGCTGGCTCTCGGCCTTCTCTTCGCGGCGCAGGCGCTCCTGCTTCTGCTCCAGCCAGGAGGAATAGTTCCCCTTCCAGGGGATGCCGTGGCCGCGGTCGAGTTCGAGGATCCAGCCGGCGACGTTGTCGAGGAAGTAACGGTCGTGGGTGACGGCTATGACCGTCCCCTCGTAGCGCTGCAGGTGCTGCTCCATCCAGCCAACGGTCTCGGCGTCGAGGTGGTTGGTCGGTTCGTCGAGCAGCAGGATGTCCGGTTTCTGCAGCAGCAGCCGGCACAGGGCGACGCGGCGCTTCTCGCCGCCGGAGAGGACTTTCACCTGGGTGTCCCCCGGGGGGCAGCGCAGGGCGTCCATGGCCAGATCGAGGCGCGAGTCGAGCTCCCAGGCATCCAGGGCGTCGAGCTTGTCCTGGACGATGGCCTGGCGCTCGCAGAGCTTGTCCATGTCGGCCTCGGGGTCGGCGAAGGCGGCGTTGATCGCCTCGAACTCCTTGAGCAGGTCGACGGTCTCCTGCACCCCTTCCTCGACGACCTCGCGCACGGTCTTGGCGCAGTCGACCAGCGGTTCCTGCTCGAGGAAGCCGATCGTGTACCCCTCGGAGAGGATGGTCTGGCCGTTGAACTCCTTGTCGACCCCGGCCATGATGCGCAGCAGGGTCGATTTCCCCGAGCCGTTCAGGCCGAGCACGCCGATCTTGGCGCCGTAGAAATAGGAAAGGGAAATGTCCTTGATGATCGGCTGTTTGTTGTAGTGCTTGCTGACGCCGACCATCGAGTAGATAATCTTCTTGGTATCTTCGCTCACTGCGGGGGCTCCTGGTAAGTGTCGTTCTGATGGGCGCTTATAGCGTGAAACGGGGGGGAGAGGCAAGAACCCCGTGAACCACCAAGACACAAAGGCCCCAAGAAAAGCCGTTGGCTTTATCGGTTTCCTTGGTGTTCTTGGTGTCTTAGTGATGAAGTCCTGGTGTATATTTAAACTGTTTGCGCTGGAGTTGAGGGGTCCTTGGCAGCACGGACCAGCTCTCGGAGTTCTCATAAATATGATTTGAGGTACACATATGAGCCTGTTCAAAAGCCTGTTCGGCAAGAGTGACCCGGTGGCGGAGCTGGACAAACTTCACCAGCGCCGGGAGTGGGCGGCGCTGCTCGCTGCGGCGAAACGTCTCGACCACGCGAACCTGCCGACGGCCGTCCAGGAGCAGGTGGTGGCATGGACCAACACCGCCGGTGACCAGCTGGCGCTGCTCAACCTCGCCGAGGGGGAGGGGGCCTTGCGGCTCGGCAACCACCTCAAGGCCCGCGAGCATCTGCATCTGGCATTGGAGCAGGCCAGCTCCGCGCCGTTGCGCGAGCGGGCGACGCAGCTGCTGGCCGGGAACTCCCCGGCGATGGTCACGTCAGCGGCGGCGGCCGCCGCCGGTTGCGGCAGCAGTTGCGGGACGGAGTGCGGGCCATCGCCGGGGGTCGCCGCCGCTGACGAACTGGATGCCGGCGGCCGCATGGAGCTGCTGCTGGCGACCCTGCCGGAAGAGCTGGCGGTGCAGTACGGTGCCGCCGGCCCGGCCTTTCTTCAGGCCTGGCTGGCCGCCCAGGAAGGTGATGACGAGCGGGCCATGGCCCTGTTCGCCAGTGTACCGGAGGCTGAGCGCGGCCCGCTGTTCTGTGCCGAGCGCGGCGTAGTCCTGGCCCGCGGCGGCGAGGCGGCGCAGGCCGAGGCCGATCTGCGCGCCGCCCTGAGGGCTTTTCCCGAGTTGTTTCACCCCTTCGACGCCCTGGTCACGCTGCTGGCGGTGACGCGCCGCCTCGCCGAACTGGAGACGCTGTTGCGGGAGACGTTGGCGGAGGGGCGCTTCGCCGGTTACTGCTGGGCCCGGCTGGCGCAGATCGAGGCCGGGCGCGGCAACGTGGACGCGGCGGTAGCGGCCTGTGCCGCGGCCCTCGCCGAGGGAGAGATCGACCCGGCCACCATCGCGCACTGCGCTCAACTGCAGGAGAGCGCCGGGCGCCAGGTCGAGGCCGAGACGCTGCTGACCCGGCTGCCGTCCGGCGGCTGCGGCGGCGGGGCGCACCCGCTCCTGGCTGAATTCTGGCTGCGCCACGGCCAGCATCTCGACCGGGCGCTGGAATCGTTCAAGAGTGTGCTGCGCCATGAGCCGGACAACCCGCGCTGGCTGCTGCGCATCGCCCAGGTGTACATCGCCAAGGGGTGGCGGAAAGACGCGGTGGGACCGATCGAGAGCCTGCTCGCCCGCGGTGGTCTGCCCGAGGAATTGGCGGAGGAGGTCAGGGCGGCCGCGGCGGTGTTAAAACCGGTCGGTTCCTGACCGTCAGACGACGACGCGGTTGAGCTGGACCATATCGGTGAGCCCGAGGAAAACCTTCTGGATGCCGTCCATGCGCAAGGTCGCCATCCCCTCGGCGATGGCGATTTCCTGAATTTTTTCGATGCCGGCATTATGTTTGATGGCCAGCCGGATCTCCGGCGAGTTGACCAGTTGCTCGTGAAGGGCGATCCGGCCGCTGTACCCCTGGCCCTCGCACTTCTGGCAACCCTTGGCGCGCATCAGGGTCAATTCCGAGGAAAACGCCGGCAGCTTGTCCTGCGCTAACTGCTCGGCGCCGTAAGCCTTGACCAGCTCGTCGTATTCGTTCTGGTCCGGATGGTAGGGCTCCTTGCAGTGGACGCACAGGCGTCGGGCCAGGCGCTGGGCGACGATGGTCAGCAAGGCATCGGCGAAGTTGAAGGGGTCGAGTCCCATTTCGACCAGCCGGACCACGGTCTCCGGGGCACTGTTGGTGTGCAGGGTGCTGAACACCAGGTGCCCGGTGAGCGAGGCGCCGATGGCGGTTTTGGCGGTGACCGGGTCGCGCATCTCGCCGATCATGATCACGTCCGGGTCGGCGCGCAGAAAGGAGCGCAGCGCCTCCTCGAAGGTAAAGCCGATCTTGGGGTGGACCTGGACCTGTCGCAGCCCCTCCTGGGTGATTTCGACCGGATCCTCGGCGGTCCAGATCTTGCGTTCCGGCGTATTGATCTCGGCGATGCACGAATGCAGGGTGGTGGTTTTGCCGGAACCGGTGGGGCCGACGCAGAGGATCAGGCCGTACGGTTTGTTGATCACGGCGCGCATGCGCTCGACATTTTTGGTCGAGAAGCCGATCTGGTCGAGGGGGAAGATGCGGGCGGAGCTGAGCACGCGCAGCACCGCGTCTTCCTGACCACCGATGGTCGGCGTCACTTCGACCCGGTATTCTATCCGCTCGCGGCCGTGCTTGAGCATGATCTTGCCGCTTTGTGGGCGGCGCCGCTCGGCGATGTCGAGCTTGGC
>JBFYXI010000288.1:0-15416 GCA_041310635.1 Desulfuromonadaceae bacterium
TGCTCTTCCGATCTATAGATCCCCCGCAGAAAAGTGCGGTCGACGATCTCGCCGCTCTCCAGGCCGACCCTGTCGATGGTTTTTTCAAGTTTGGGAAAGAGGTTTTCCAGGCCGGGTGAAGCGAGCAAGAGATTGATCTCCCCAACCAGCTGATTGAGTTGCCTGATGCCCGCCGTCGTCTCTTCCACCGCTCCCTTGAATTCATGGATGTCAAACGGCGGCTCCTCTCCCCAATGGAGCTTTTCAGCCAGATCATTGGTCGCGACCACCAGGCCGCTGCCAGCTGTCAGAGTCGCCCTGAGCTCGGTCAGCAGACCTTTCAGGCGTTCCTCTTCGGCAAGAAAATCTTCCAGCGTTTTGTGCCGCTCAACGGCAAACCGGTCCATGAACTGATTGATTGCCGCCTGGCGTTCGGCGGCCAGATTCGAAAATGCCTGCTCGATGAAATCTTGCCGTTCACGTTGGAATGCGGCCGGCAGATCTTCCATTGCCTCCACATGCCTCTCCGCGGAATTGGAGAACGTGCGCAGGTCAGCCAGCAGATGATCGATCTGCGGGTTGACGAACATCTGGCTCATGGCCATATCCATAAAGAACCCGGTAAGCAACGGCAACCGGGTGGCCAGGAAAATATTTCGTTCGGCGACTAGCCGAATTTCATCCGCCTGCCGGGTTGCCCGCTCAACGGCTCGGAGCAGCCCTCTGGGAGCCGGCGAGCGATCGGTAGCCGATCGTCTCCGGTTGGCGAAATCGCTGAACCGCACATAGCTGAAGGCGAGGTTGGCAGGATGATCTTGTCGCCATTCCTCGATCAGTGCCAACAGCTCTTGCTGTTGAGCAGGGTCGAGGAGTCTGGCCGCGATCTGCCAGATATCCTGCCTGGCCTGCAGAAAGCCCTGCTCCATGGGTACAACCGCTTCACCCAGCTTGGGGACCCAGTGCTCTTTGTAGATCAGGTGCCCCAGGGTAACCATGACCACCATGTCCAACAAGGCCGCATCGGGATCCGTTTCTGCAGCGATAGTGAAGGCGGAGGATGCTGAAAATACGGCATTGCGCAGGATGACCCGCCGATGTTCGAGCGGTGGGGTCAGCGCATCAAAGTCCTCGTAGCTCTGCAGGATGTACGAGGCGAAGCGGTCGGCAAAACTCATTACCTGGGACTGCAGCTCGACCTCGGTCATCACCGCTCGGGAATCGTCAGCGGTCTCCTGGCGAATCACGCCAAATTGCATGGTTCTTGGCTCAGTGCTTGCGGTATGGAAGGTACAGCCTGACAATACCGTTAACAGGAGCACCCCAAAGGTCAGGCGTATCAATGGCTTGCCTGATGGCATGCCGTCTCTCGCGGGGGATAATCTCCAACCGAATCTTGTCAGTATAAAAACAGGCATCGATTTAACCCCGGGCTCCATGATTACTGGGACGTTCGCTCAACTGACTTCATTTCACAACGATATTCAGTAGATCAGACCCGCGGGTTTCCCTTGACCGCAAGACCGGCATACCCCGTAAAAACGCATGACTCGCAGCGCCTAACGGTGCCCTCGAGGGAACAACAGCTGGACGGTAAATCGAAGCGACCAGTCCGGACCGACGTTGTCGGGCTTTTCCACATTGTAAAAGCCAGACAACGACATGTTCATGGGGGGCATCTGGCCCAGTCGGAAAACCCGGCCAAAACCACCGCCGACCGGTACCGTCCAGGTATTGTCGCTGTCGGCCTTCCAGTTGGCGGTAACAACCGGCGAGGTGGTCAGGTACCAACCGTCATCGAGGTTGTAGTTCACGAACGGCTGCCAGGTGAACAGATCGACACTTTCGTCATCGGTGAAGGACCATATCTGACTGAACAAAGACCCTATCACCCAGCGTCCCGGCATGGTCAGGAAAACCGCCGAGGGGCCAGCGCCCCACTCGCCGGGGCCTAGCTGGTCGTCCGTGGAAGTCGGCAGCAGGAGCGCCGGGCCCGCACCCCAGAGCCAGTTGCCGAGCCAGCGCTGACGGTCCTTGGGCGAGAAGAATGCCGTGAAGACCGAATCGCCCAGACCATTCTCCCGATCCTGTCCAGGGAAGAGCGCCGGCTGGGAGACCACCGGGACGATGGTTCGGGTGACCATCAGCCATTCCTCGTTCAGGTCGACAGGGATGACCGGCTGGATGTTCAGGACATTCTGGGTTTTTTCCAGGGGGCCGAAGTTGAAGTTGGTGTTGTTCTGGAAGGGTACGCTGATCATGTCGGCCACCGGGTTCTGGACCGCGCGAGCCAGCTCGGACGCCTCATCCTCCCCCGTCTTGTGGATGCCATCTCCCAGGTATCCCTCGTAATCGTCCGGATAGTCCTCATAGCCGGCCTTTTTTTCAGCAAGGGCAGCCGTGGGCGCCAGCATCACAACCAGGACCACGGTCATTACCCAAACCCGGACCGGCACGCTCATCCAGTTGCGCATAAATTTGTAGTTCATCCAACTCCTCCCAATGAATGTCCCACCGCAAGCAGCGTGTATCACTCGGATAACATATACTTTCAACGCTGCAAGCGGTGGGGACTACGACCCCAGGTGGTTGATTTTGACTAGAAACGTTTGATCAAGTTGACATTGAAGGCGTGTATCGTATTTGAGGAGTAGTCACCTGCAAGTCCCCCGGCGAGTGGGCCCCGGTTTTGGTTGATCTTGGCATCACCTGCATCCAGCAGTTGATAAGCACAACCAACCGTCAGGTCTTCACTCAATTCATACTGGATCCCTGCGGCGTAGCGCCACTGCCTGTCCACTGCCAAATCGGGTGTCCGGTTGCTGTCGCTGACCGGTGATTCATCGTAGGCAATCCCCGCGGAGAGGAGCCATACTTTATCGAACTCGTACTGTAGTCCCAGGGCAAAATGCCAGGTGTCGTCAAAATCACGATCAAGAGTCAAGTCCCTGGTTGTGGTGGAAACCAGAGAGACCTGAGACTCGCCAAAGGAACTCCAATCCTGCCAACCGACGTTTCCCAACAGGGCAAGGTGGTCCGTCAGTTTGTGATAAGTACTGAACATCACAGCCTGCGGCAGGTTCATGTCAAGGTGCAGTTCGCTGCCGGTCAGGCCGACAATATTGGCGATATCATTTAAAGGGGACAGCAATCCTCTCAACTCCGCGACGTCGTCGTATTCAAAGTCGACCTCAGAACGGTAAGTCAGCCCCAAGCGCGTTTTCTCGTCATGTTCGTAGAGAATGCCCAGGTTGTATCCATAACCCCAATCACTATCTTCGATTTTCAACTGGCCGTCGGGCTGATTGGGTTCAAGGTTGCGGATTGCGGTCTTCTGTTCCAGACTGGACTTGGCGATGCTGAAACCTGCGCCTACTGACCAGTGATCGTTGAGCCGGTAACCGACCCCCGGGTTGATGCCGAAGGTCTGGATATCTGCTTCCTGGACATAGTAGCGTCCGGCCCAACTCTCACTATAGTCGATACCCAGGCCAAAATAGGAACCGATACTGAAACCCAGGCTCAGGTCAGGCGAAACCTTGTGCACATAGGAAAACGAACCGACGGGCACCCAGCCACCGGCATTGCCACCGTCCCCACCGCCGAACTGAGCAAAATCGGTATCAAATTTTGCGTCAATATAGAGCATTTGGAATCCGACCAGCAACTGGGAGCGATCGAGGCGTGTCATCCCGGCCGGGTTCACAGCGGCGGTGGAAGCATCCGAGGCGAGTGCGGCCCGACCGGCAGCCGCAGATCCCATGTCAGGTGTCCCCTGCTCATATAGCCAGATTCCTGCGCAAAGAGCTGGCCGGTAGGACAGAAGGAGTAAACAGCAAAAGAAAAAAATAGTGAATGAACTCTTCATGCAGCACCTCATTTTCATGTAGCACCTCAATGGATACAAAAGACTGGGAATTCCAGAACACAAGCCGCCATTAATCTTTAAGCAGATTCAAGTTACAAAGTTATGGCCTGAACGTTCTAAATGATCAATGACCTTCGGGAGAAGTCGAAGCTGCGAACATTCAAATCAAGTTGTTGTTATTCAAATCTCGGACAACCGCCCTGATGAAATCGGTGAGTACCGACTGGATATTCCGCTCAAGAACGGTCTCCAACTTGGCTGACCAGATCAGTTCTCCTGTCTCAGCAGTGTAAAGGCTGGCCTCAACGGTAGCGATTTCGAACTGTCTAATGGTTGCAGGTTCGAAGATGATGTGCCGATGATTATCAAAGTAGTTGCGATAATGCCGGTAGCTATTGCGGTCCCAGTGCCGAGATGGATCGTTATTTACTGATGTGACACGTCCAGGGTTGACCACTTCTTCAGTACGAGTGCCTGTGACAGATGCCATCAGGATGACATCGGCCCCACTCTCTGCAGCGTTCAAAGCTATCTTGTCTTCAGCAATATCCTCCCGGTTGGGGATAGTGAGATAACTGGGCACTCCAATTACGCCGAAAGAGGCCAGTTGTCTGGAGAACTCATCTTCGAACATCCGTCTCGTCGTCTCCTGGCCGGCGAGACCGACGATAAAGATTTTGTTCACATCTCCAGTGAAGTTTGGATCCGACCATGAACCGCTCAGCGTTGTGCTCGAGCAGGCAGTTAAAACCGTCAGGAAGACACCCAACAGGACTATGTAGAGTTGTTGTTTCCGGTCGTCGATCTTCATGAATTGTCCTTATCGCTTAGAAGTTGCTGATGGCTAACATCAAGCCACTCTTCAATCGGGAACACCAATTATAAGGAGAACAATGGTCGGATTTCAATTCGAAATAACACCCGATGCAGGTTTCAGCTTTACCCGAGATTTGAGCCCGCTCCGAATTCAATCGTATCCGGTTTTAGAAGTCGGCTTACCCTGCAAGCGACGTAACTGGGCTGCCTGGACGATGATTCCCGAGCCCGTCAGCCCCACACCTGCCAGCAGCCCCTGAATGGGCTGTAGGCCCAGGGCAGCGACAATGATAGATGAACCTGCCAGAGATGATAAGACGATGATAGCCCAGTCCATGGCCACCGCAGCAAATATCGCCCCGATAATCCCGCCAGCGATGAACACCGCTGTATCCGAAATTGGCCAGCCAAACGAGTGTACCAGGACAATAGCCAGGTATCCACCGCTGTATAATCCCGCGATCACAAAAGCCACCCGCTGAAAAAATGCTGCCAGCAAGGCTCCAGCCAGTCCGGCGAACGCTGCGGAAACCCAGACTGCCCAGCCGGGATAGCCAATGAGCAGGTCGCCGGCGACTTCCATGCCAAGGGAAAAGCCGGCGACCATCACAAAGAACCAGAACAACTTCTTTCCCATGAGCAGAATTATTCCTCCTGCTGCAATATGGGCAAAGACGAGATACGATGGCATATGCTGCTATCCTTCAATTATTTTTCGCAGTTCGTCTTCATTTTCAACGGTCAGTGAGGTTTTGAGAATCTTGCCCTTTATTTGTTTTTCTTCCAGCCGAGCGAGGACCTTGTCCGGTGTGACCTTGCGCAGAAGGATAAAAAGGGCGGAAGTACCTTCCGTTAAATCTGCTGCAAGATCCTTCATGAATTGATCATTGATGCCAATATCGCTCAATTTGCCGCTCAGGGCTCCGGCTCCGGCCCCGACAGCCGCGCCCAATAGGGGATTGAGCAGGAGAAAGCCGATAAGCATTCCCCAAAACCCCCCCTGAGCCGCGCCGGCAGATGTCAAATTAACAGCCTGATGCAGTTTGATCTTACCTTTTTCATTCTTGGTAACGACGACCACGTCTTCCATCTGAAGAAAATATTCTTTCTGCATTTTGGCAAGTTCGGCACGCGCTTCAAAGGCCGATTCCTCATCCTTGAACTCAATAACGATGAGATCACTCATAACCCTTTCTCCTTGTCTGTTTTACGGATTGATTCAGTACTGTCGGGTTAGGGACTTGCAGGTAACGGAGGGCCGGTAGCAGCAATGGCGCCAACCTCTGTTTCGACGCACTCTTTCATCATCTCGGCCAGTTCATTGCAGATTTTGATCAGTAATGCCCTGACCCGGGTGATATTGACTTTTTCATGGTGCTCTTTAGGGCCACAGATGCCAGGAGCAGATATGTGATCAGCTCTCCCAGGATCTGTGCTCATGGCTCCCTTCCGGGGCAGGCCGGAGTCAGGAGCTTCTCGACGAAGGGACGCTCATCGGCTTTCCCGGCGCTGAGACAGACCCTCTCCGGAAAACCCCGGTTCAGGTCGAGCCCCAGATGGACCTTGGCTTTCTTGACGCCGTTGCGGTAGTCGGCAAGCTGAGTCGTCGGGACCGCATCCGGGTCCAGGGACCGAGACGACGTGGCCTTCGCAACTTCTATAATGTCAGGCAGCTAAGAGCTGCGCGCGGCCCAGCTCCCGCTAAAGCCAGGAGAAAAATACGCTACCAGTCTGAATTTGTTAATTTTTCAAAGAGCAAAAACGACTGCAAGATTCTAACCGGACACTGCTGGACTAACTAACACTAGATTACTCGGGTATGTTCGTCAAGTTGTGAAAAAATTTTTTTAAGGTGTCGGTTTTTTCAAGCTGGGAGTCTTTCGGCCCGGCCGAAACAAGCCATTGGTCGGCGCCTTCGTGCTGACGCGCTCCAGATGGCGACGATCTACGTGCCGCTGCTCACCCCGATCTTCAAGACCGAGCCGCTGACGGCGGCAGAACTGGCCTTCACGTTCGCCATGTCCTCGGTGGTTTTCGTCGCGGTGGAGATTGAGAAGCTGGTTATGCGTCGGCAAGACCGCCGCAAACGGCGGCGAAGGTTGTCTCGATGCGATGAGGCAGCCGGCAAAAAAATCGCCGCGCGGGGGAGAGAGGTCCCGTGCGGCGTAAGTCGGGTGCAGTGGCACTGAAGGACGCCGCTGCTTTAATCCCCGGGATAATTGCCAGAATGTAAAGCAATTGGCGTGCCAAGGCGGCCGAGGGCCGCGGTGGTCCGCAGAATGAGTGGATTTAGTCGCCGGCGACGGGGATTGGTGCCGGCCGGCGGCACGCCGAAGTGTGTCATTTATGGCACGAAACAATCGGGAAAACGGCGAAAGACCGAGAGTATCGGCGAAATGGCTGTGTCGAAAGTGGCACAGTCGAACCGATTTACGTCACCGACTTGAAATCCGTTCCGCGCAGTTGATAGCGGTCGAGCAGTCGGTAGAAGGTGCGACGGGGTATGCCGGCGCGTTGCGCGGCCTCCGTGACATTGCCGCAGGTCTCGCGCAGGTAGCGGACCAGGAGGTTTTTCTCCACCTGGGTCAGATGCTTCTGGCGTTGGCCGCGAAAACCTCCGGATTGAGGTTCGCCGGGAGCCTGCAGGGCCAGTTCGGCAAAGATCACCGGCAGGTTCTCGAGACGGATGACCTCGTCGTGGGTGAGGACCGCGGCGCGCTCGATGATGTTCTGCAGTTCGCGGATGTTGCCCGGCCAGTGGTACTGGCGCATGGCGTGGACCGCCCGCTCCTCGATGCCGACCAGGTTCTTGTTGACCCGCTTGCTCACCCGCGCCAGGAACACCTGCAGAAGCTCCTCCAGCGATTCCAGCCTCTTGCGCAGCGGCGGCACGGTGATGGTGAAGACGTTGAGCCGGTAGAACAGGTCTTCGCGGAACCAGCCTTGCTGAACGCCCAGTTCCAGATTCTTGTTGGTCGCGGCGATCAGGCGCACGTCAACGTGCACCACCTTGTTGTCGCCTACGGCACGCAACTCGCCGGTATCGAGGACGCGCAACAATTCGGCCTGCAGCTTGGGGGTGATGTCGCCGATCTCGTCGAGAAAAATGGTGCCGCCGTTGGCCGTTTCAAACAGGCCGCGCTTGTCGGCCAGGGCGCCGGTGAAGGCCCCTTTCCGGTGGCCGAACAGTTCGCTCTCGAGCAGGCTGTCGGTCAGCGTCGTGCAGTTGATCGTGACCAGCGGCTTGTCGGCCCGTTGGCTCTGGGCATGGATCGCGCGGGCGGTCAGTTCCTTGCCGGTGCCGCTTTCGCCGCGAATCAACACGGTGGTGGGGGTCGGCCCGACCTGGTGGATCAGGCGCAGAACTTCGAGAGTGCGCGGGTCCTTGCCGACGATGTCGGTGTCGCCCTGCTGCTCGGCCAGGGCACGCTGGGCCAGCTCGTACTTCTGGGCGAGATTGATGCGGTCTTCCTCGATGCGCTTCAGGGTGTGGGGCAGGCACATGTCGGCCTCGGCCAGCCCGTGGTAAACTGCCACGGCATGTTCGCGGCAGCTCTGGTAGCCGCAGGCGCCACAATTGAGTTCATCGCGCGGTTCGAGTTTGTCGGTGGCCTGGAGGATCTGGCGGATCCGCTCGCCGCTGGGCATTTCCAGGCGGCGGTGCAGGTTGCGGAAGGAGCGCGAGCAGTCCGGGAGGGGGAAGTTGTCGCGGTAGGCCGGTCGTGTCAGATAGAGGACCGACTGGTTCTGCTGGCGATCGATGATCATGCGGCGCTTGGTAAAATTGGTCAGGCGGTTGTTGCGCCCAGGCCCGCCGATGCAGGCGCCGCTGCAGAAGCGAATGTCGACCACGCGCGGGTTGATGTGGCCGGCCGCCAGGTCGTGGATCACTTCCATGACGTTCTGCTCGCCATCGGTGGCCAGATACTCGGGGTCGAGGAGGTTGTCGCGGATGCCGAAGGCCCGGAACGGTCCGCCGGGGATGGCGAACAATCGCCCGGTTTCGGGCCGGCGGCCGTCGAAGGGGGTTTCAGCCAGGCGCCGTGGGTCAACTCCAGCCGCATGCAGCATTTGGGAGAGTTCGCGATAGGTGATCACGCAGTCGATTGCCCCGACCAGTTCCTCGTTGGCAATCTCGAATTTGGCGGCAAAGCAGGAGCTGACATAAACCACCGGGGTGTCCTGGCCGGTCCGCCCTTTGATGAAGCGGCCGATGGCCACCATCGGCGAAACGCTGCCCGCCAGATGCTTCAACAACTGCGGGTAGTGGCGCTCGATCAGTGCCACCACGGTCGGGCAGTGGCTGGTGATGAGCGGTTGGCGGCCGCCGGATTCGATGGTGCGCCGGTAGCTTTCACGCAGGAAGTCGACCCCGGCGGTCCCCTCGTGAACCTCGGCGAAGCCAAGATGCTTCAGGCCGTTGACCAGCTGGCCCGAACGGATGTCGTGAAAGAACGCCGGGTAGGAACAGCCGAGGACGGCCACCGGCTTCACCGGGGCCTTCAGCAGTTGGCGGCACTGGCCGATGCCGTCGGTCATCACCTTGGCCCCTTGCGAGCAGACCTGCACGCACTTGCCGCAGCCGATGCAGCGCTCGGCAATGATCTCGGCATGGTCGCGCCGGACGCGGATGGCCTTGACCGGACAATTACGGATACAGGCGTAGCACTTGCGGCAATGTTCGCGGACGGTCGCGATCGGCGCTATGTTCGGCATGCGGGGCCCCCGGAAGAAGTCGGTGCCGCAACTGTGCCATTGTTGGCACGAGCCTGTCAACAAAGGTCGCCCTCTGGCTGACAAGCATCGGCTGCCGGGGTATAATGCGAGGCAGCCGCTAATTTTTTTCCGCAAGGAGATGGCCATGAACAGGATCGTTCTGCTGGGTGTGTCGTTGCTGCTGTTCGGCGTGGCGCCGGCTGCGGCGGCGGTGCAGGGACACGAAGTCGATTACCGTGCCGCGGATGGCACAGTTCTGAAGGGCTATCTGGCGGCCGATGCCAGTCTGTCCGGCCGTCGGCCGGGCGTGCTGGTGGTCCACGAGTGGTGGGGGCACAACAGCTATGCCCGCAAGCGTGCCGAGATGCTGGCCGGGCTGGGCTATGTCGCCCTGGCGGTGGATATGTACGGCGCCGGCCAGCAGGCTGCTCATCCCGAGGATGCCGGCAGGTTCGCCGCAGCGGTGCGCAAGAACCTGCCGCTGATGCAGGAGCGCTTCCGCGCCGCCCTGGAACTGCTGCGCCAGCAACCGGGGGTCGATCCGGGACAGGTCGCGGCGATCGGCTACTGCTTCGGGGGCAGCGTCGTGCTGGAGATGGCGCGGGCCGGCGTCGACCTCAAGGGGGTGGCGAGTTTCCACGGCAGCCTGGGAGGCGGCGGCACGGCTGAGCCGGGGCGGGTCAGGGCACGCGTGCTGGTGCTCAACGGTGCCGCGGACACGTTCATCACGGCCGAACAGATCGACAGCTTTAAAAAAGAGATGGCGCTGGCGGGAGTGGACTACACGTTTGTCGACTACCCCGGTGCGCTGCACAGCTTCACCAACCCGGATGCCGACGAGTATGCAAAAAAGTTCAACATGCCGATCGGCTATCATGCCGAGGCGGACCGGGAATCGTGGGCGGAGCTGCAGCGGTTCCTAACGGAGATCTTCCGGTAGGCAACGGTGGTGAACGCCGGCTCCCGGCTTGGCTCGAAAGCCAGGGGGGAGAATCCCGGCAATGGCGGCATGCTCCCTCTGGCGGGTCGCTGTTGTCCTCATGGTTTGCCTCCTTAAACGAGGGTTGACAAGGCAAGCTTGACAACGGTGACCCGTTTTGCCTCTCAGAAAGCCCTGTGCATGGCATCTGAGCGGCGGGCCGCAAAACCTGGAGCTGTGGACTCTTAAAGAAGCAAGAGCTATCTCCCCGTCGGTTATGGCGACCGGTGATCGGCCTGGGGAATGATCAAGGTAACACCCCCTTCTCTGCTGAACATCACTTTTCGATTGCACCAGACAACAAGAAGCGCAGCGCCTACAAAAAAAAGCGTATCGTAAGGCTGTGCGTCAGGCCAGACGGGGTTGACAAGCTGAAAGTGGAACAATGCAGGGAGCAGTATGCTGCCGCGCGATGCGTTGAATAATTGGGTCACGATCACGCTGGCTGCAACTGAGCCGACAAAAAAAGGAGTGAATGACCAGGCGCTTTGCGGCGTCCCGCTCAACAGGAATGCCGGAAAGTGCCATAAGCCCCAAATCGCTCCGAGAATCAGCCCGGCCCATATTGGCGCTAACTTCCGTTGCAGCAGAGGCAGAGCCAGCCCGCGCCAGCCGAACTCTTCGACCGGGCCTTTGATGGCCATGAAGAACAATGCTACGACAAGCGTCTGAAACGAGGAGAACGGCAATGGTTCAACGAAAAGGTTTCCCTTCAAGGCAGCCCCGCTGAAAAAAAGCAGTGGAATACCGATAATCAAAAAAACATACCAAGTCCGAGAGCAGCGCCAGAGCAACAACCTGGCAAGGTAGCGCCGCAAGCCTCCAGCGCCACAGTAGCCAGCGACAACAACGAAAGCAGCGAGTGCCGGAGCATACACCGCCAAGAAAAAGAGCGGATGTTGGCCGGTCAACTCACCAAACAGTGCGGTCATCTGGTCCGGGAGAAAGATGAACAATCCCAGAATTCCCCAGGCCAAGCCAAAAGCGACGAGCAGAAATGGCATGAGAGCGTTGAAGGGAACCTGAACTCTATCAGCGTTTGATGGGTCCCTGGTCACGGTTTGCTTTCTTGTGGTGTGGCTTGGTGGAATGCTGACCGGAGACGCGAGCCCTCCGTTAACGCCTGCGAGGTAAGCGGCGGACCACCGGAACTGTGAGTGGCCGAAAATTTATCAAGAATTGCGACCGATTTTCCCGGCAGTTCGGCGTGTAGTTAGACGCGATGGTTTCTCCGCTGAAGGTCAGTTCAAATGGCAACCAACGAAGCTCGTAAACCTTTACCCGACGCGGTACTTCCCCACCTCGCTGCTGAAATGACACGCCGCGAAGTGCCCCGCGACCTGCTCGCGCAGTTGCGGATACGCACTCTTGCAGATCTCGCGGACATAGGGGCAGCGCGGATGGAAGTGGCAGCCGCCGGGCGGGTTGACGGCGGAGGGGATCTCTCCGTGCAGGATCAGGCGTTTGCCGGCGCGGGTCGGGTCGGCGACCGGCACGGCGTTGAGCAGCGCTTCGCTGTACGGGTGACGCGGGGCGCGGTAGAGCTCTTCCACCGGGGCCAGCTCGACGATGCGGCCGAGGTACATGACCGCCACCCGGTTGCAGACGTGCTCGACGATGCCGAGATTGTGGGAGATGAAGAGATAGGTCAGGCCGAACTGCTCCTGGAGATCCTGGAGCAGGTTGACGATCTGGGCCTGGATGGAGAGGTCCAGGGCCGAGACCGGTTCGTCGGCGACGATCAGTTTCGGCCGCAGCGCCAGGGCGCGGGCGATACCGATGCGCTGACGCTGTCCGCCGGAGAATTCGTGAGGGTAACGGTCGGCGTGCTCGGCGGCCAGCCCCACCGTGCCCAGCAGTTCGACGGCCCGGGCGCGCGCCTCGCGGCCGCGTGCCAGTCCGTGGACGATCAGCGGCTCGGCGACGATGTCGCCAACTTTCAGGCGCGGGTTGAGCGAAGACACCGGATCCTGGAAGATCATCTGCATCTGGCGGCGCAGGGCGGTCAGCTGCCGGGGAGGGAGGCCGACCAGTTCCTGGCCGGCGAAACGCACCGACCCGGCGTCCGGTTCGATGAGGCGCAGCAGGGCTTTGCCGGTGGTCGACTTGCCGCAGCCGGATTCGCCGACCAGGCCGAGGGCTTCGCCGGGAAAGAGGTCGAAGGAGAGGCCGTCAATCGCGCGGACCCTTTGTACGGGAGCTCCGGGGCGGGCGGCGTTGAGGCGGAAGGTCTTGGTCAGATTGCGAACCGAGAGGAGTGGTTGCATGTCACTCCCGCCAGCAACGCACCTGATGGTCAGGGCGGATGTCACGCAGCGGCGGGAGTTCGCCGCGGCAGGGGGCGAAGGCTTCCGGACAGCGGTCGAGGAACGGGCAGCCCTCGGGGAAGTGGCCCGGTGCCGGGATCATCCCCTCGATGGGGGAGAGGCGCCGGCGTTTCTCGCCGAGCTTCGGCACGCTGGCGAGCAGCCCCTTGGTATAAGGGTGGCGCGGGTCGGCGAACAGTACCCGGACCGGGGCGCTCTCCATGATGCTCCCCGCGTACATGATCGCCACCCGGTCGGCATGCTGGGCCACCACTCCCAGATCGTGGGTGATCAGCAGCGTCGCCATGCCGCGCCCGGCCTTGCTTTCCGCCAGCAGGTCCATGATCTGGGCCTGGATGGTGACGTCGAGGGCGGTGGTCGGTTCGTCGGCAATCAGCAATTGAGGGTTGCAGGCCAGCGCCATGGCGATCATGACCCGCTGGCGCATGCCGCCGGAGAGCTGGTGAGGGTAATCGCGTGCCCGGTCGCCCGGGGCCGGCAGCCCCACCTGGTCGAGCAGCGCCACGGTTTCGGCGGCGGCGCGGGGCCGGTCGAGGCCCTGGTGGAGGCGCAGCACTTCGGCGACCTGTTCGCCGACGCGCAGCACCGGATTCAGGGAGGTCATCGGTTCCTGGAAGACCATGCCGATGCGGTTGCCGCGCACCCGCCGCATCTCTTCCAGCGGCATGCGCAGGAGGTCCTGGCCGTCGAAGCGAATCTCTCCGCCGACGATCTTCCCCGGTTCGGGAACCAGGCGCAGCAGCGACAAGGCGGTCATCGATTTGCCGCATCCGGATTCACCGACCAGGGCGAGGGTTTCCCCGGCCGTAATCTGCAGATCGACGCCGTTGATCGCCTTGATCAGTCCAGCAGGGGTGAAGAAGAAGGTCCGGAGGTTCCTGATATCCAGCAAGGGGGGCATCGACAGCTCCACGGGAAGTTTACCCTGCATGTTAGGGAAACACGCGGCCAGCGGCTTGTCAACCGCTTTGCGGTGACGCAATCTGCCGTGGTGTGCTAAGGTGAACTGGCAAATTGTGAGGAGTGAGGAGCGAGGAGTGAGGCGAAGCTGGATGAAGAGACGGGGGACAGCGTGAAGCTGCGGCTGGCCGGCTGTGTCGACCTGCACCTGCACAGCACCTACTCCGACGGCACCCTGACCCCTGCCGCCCTGGTGGCGGCCGCCGCGGACCTCGGCTTGCGCGCCATCGCCCTGGCCGACCACGACAACCTCGACGGTATCGCCGAAGCCGAGACTGCCGGGATCCGCCATGGGGTCGAAATCATTTCCGGTGTGGAACTCTCCGTGGTGTGGGGCAACCTGTGCGACCTGCACCTGCTCGGCTACGCCTTCGATCCGGCTCATCCCGGTCTGCGCGCCGTCTTGGCGGACTTCCGGGCGTTCCGGGCCGAGCGCAGCCGTCTCATTCTGGAGCGGGTCAACGCCAAACTGGACGGGGAGGGGAAACCGGCGATCGCCGCCGCCGCGATTCTGGAGCGGGCCGGCGGCACCCTTGGCCGCCCGCACATCGGCCGGGAGTTGCTGGCCGCCGGGCATGTGCGGAGCATGGAGGAGGCCTTCGACCGCTACCTGGTGCCGTGCAATGTGCCGAAGCGCTATTTCCCCATGGACCAAGCGATTGCCCTGGTCCATGCCGCCGGCGGTTGCGCGGTGCTGGCTCACCCGATGTTTGCCGGTGTCGATGCCGCGCAACTGCCTGGACTCACCGACTCCCTGATCGGCCTTGGGCTGGACGGCATGGAATGCTGGTACGGTGGGGCGGATAACACGACCATCGATCGCCTGCTGACCCTGGCGCGGCGCAAAGGGCTGCTGGTGACCGGCGGCTCCGACTTCCATCAGCCGGACGCCGGCCCGGCCCTGGGCAGCGGTCTCGGCAACCTGCGCATCCCCTATGCCTGCGTGGAGGCGCTGCGGGAGAGAGCGAAGCAATACCGAGGCTAGCGCCAAGCGCCAAGACAAGGATTCTTCTTGATTCTTGTGTCTTGGCGCTTTGAGTTCTTGGTGTCCTGGCGCGGCCTCGCTCTTATGCCGCCAGATGCTCCGCCAGGATCTTCACGCCGATGCCGATCAGGATCAGCCCGCCGACGATTTCGACCCGTGGTCCCCAATGATCCCCCGCCCGGCGGCCAATCAGCATGCCGGCCACAGTCAGGGTGCCGGCCACCAGGCCGATGACCAGAGCGGGCGTCCAGATCGGCACGCCGAGTACGCTCAGGGAGAAGCCGACGGCCAGGGCGTCGATGCTGGTTGCCACCGAAAGCATGACCAGCGACATGCCACGGGTCGGGTCACTGGCCGTGATCTTCTCTTCCGGAGAGGCAAACGCCTCCTTGAGCATGTGGCCGCCGACGAAGGCGAGCAGGCCGAAGGCGATCCAGTGGTCCCAAGCGGCGATGCGCTGCTGCACCGTCTGTCCGGCCAGCCAGCCGAGGACCGGCATCAGCGCCTGGAACAAGCCGAAGTGGAAGCCGAGCCGGAACAGGTGCCGGCCGGTCAGGGTGGCGAGTTTCATGCCGGTGCCGAGGGCCACGGCAAAGGCGTCCATGGCTAGAGCCACGGCGATGCCGAGGAGGGTCAGGTGGTCCATGCGCGGTTTGTAGCGGCCACGGCTATCCATGTCAACTCATTTTGCGGAAGCCGCGCTCATCGGCCCCCGGTCATCGGCCCCCTTGCCTTTGTCCTGACAATCTGCTAGAAATTCCCTTTCGTGATAAAACTTTTAGGAGGGCT
>JBFYXI010000163.1:0-2671 GCA_041310635.1 Desulfuromonadaceae bacterium
GGGGAGGAAATGAGAGAACTTTTGTAAAACAGCGCGTATCGGAATATGATGTGGCACGACGTGGAAACACTCTGGACTTTTCCGAGAAGGAGCGGTCGTTTGAAGCGCACGGCGTGCATCAAGCTGGATGCCAGCGCGGCACAGGTGACTCAACTTGTGGCGCTTCAGGTCGAGTTCGCGCGAGCGTGCCGGCACCTCGCGACGCTGGCCGCAGCCAACACCTGCCACAACCGGGTGAAGCTCCACCACCTCGGTTACTATGAGCTTCGCGCCCGGTACCCGGCGCTCGGCGCACAGATGGCCTGTAACGCCGTCGCCGCCGTGAGCGCGGCCTACGCCTCGTACTTCAGCAACAATCCGGCCATGAAGAAACAGCCTTGGCCGGTGCTGGCCTTCCGCGCCGCCGGCTCGGTGCACTTCGACAAGAGCACCTACGCGTTGCGCGGCCAGACGGTCTCGCTGTTCACCCTGGACGGCCGGCAGATCGTGCCGCTGCGCCTTGGGGCGCACCAGGCCAAGCTGATGGCGGCCGGCGCTCCGAAAGAGGCTGAGCTTGTGCGGCGCGGCACCACATTCTACCTCCACCTGGTCTTCGCTCTTGAAGACCCTCCGGCTCTCGCCAGCGACGCCGTGTTGGGCGTCGACGTCGGCGAGAACGTCATCGCCGCCACCAGCAGCGGCAAACGGATCGACGGCGGCCAGCTCCGCTTTGATCGCGACCGCCATCTCGCGCTGCGGGCGCGTCTGCAAGGCAACGGCTCCCCTTCGGCGAAACAACGGCTGAAGACAGTCTCCGGCCGGGAACGCAGGCCTGTCGCGCATGTGAACCACGTGGTCAGTAAGCAGCTCGTCGCCGAGGCGCTGAAAGCCGGCAGCGGTGTCGTCGCCCTCGAGGATCTGACGCACATCCGCAAGCGCATCAAGGCAGGCGTGCGGGTGCGCGCCCGCCTGCACCGCTGGGCGTGGCGCCAGCTCCAGGGGTTTATCGAGGACAAGGCGCGTGCCGCCGGCCTGCGGGTCGTTTATGTCGACCCGGCCTACACCAGCCAGACGTGTTCGGTTTGCCTGCAACTCGGAACCCGCGAAAAGCATCGTTTCTCCTGTACCTGTGGTCGCCTCGCGCACAGTGACTTGAATTCAAGTCAGAACCTTGCGAGGCTTGGTGCGACAGCCGTTGCACCAAGGGGTGCTGTAACCCACCCTCATGTGGGGGCTTGAGCGCCTGCCATAAAGCTTCCGACTTCAGTCGGGAGTTAGTTTACGAAGGCTGCCGCGTTCCCGCCCGTCATGATTGATTCAAGTGCGGCACGGTGTTATCTTTACGCACTGGAGTCTTTTCCAAAGGGTTGCTGTTTGAACGCACATCTGCACAGGCAGAGTTATATAGCACACGATCACAAGCTGGCCGGCGCCCTTTTCGGGCAGCAGAACCGCCACCTTCGCCAGATCGAGCAGCTGACCGGGGTGCGGGCCAGTTCAAGCGGACAGGAACTCCTGCTCGAAGGAGCGGAGCTGCAGGTTGTCCACACCCTGCGCCTCATCGAGGAACTCGCCGCCCTGCTGGCCAAGGGCTTTCCGCTGCGCTCGCTGGACATCGAGTACGCTGACCGCATTCTGCGCAGCGATCCCAAGGCCAGCCTGATCGATATCTTCCTGGACTCGGTCGTCATCTCCTCCCGCAACAAAGCCATTGCCCCAAAGTCGCTGGCACAGAAGGCCTACGTCGACGCCATCCGCACCGGGGATGTGACCTTCGGCATTGGTCCTGCCGGCACCGGCAAGACCTATCTGGCCATGGCCATGGCGGTGGCCTTCCTGCAGAAGAAGGAGATCAGCCGTATCGTGCTGGTCCGTCCAGCCGTCGAAGCTGGCGAAAAACTCGGCTTTCTCCCCGGCGACCTCGCGGAAAAGGTCAATCCATACCTGCGGCCGTTGTACGATGCCCTGTTCGACCTGGTGGATTTCGATCGCGGTCAGGCCCTGATCGACCATGGCGTGATCGAAGTGGCGCCCCTGGCCTTTATGCGCGGTCGAACGCTCAACGATGCCTGCGTGATTTTAGATGAAGCGCAGAACACCACCCCCGAACAGATGAAGATGTTCCTGACCCGCCTCGGTTTCGGCAGTCGGGCCGTCATCACCGGCGACATTACCCAGATCGACCTGCCGGTGGGGCGGGGCTCCGGATTGGTCCAGGCCATCGATATCCTGGCCAGGGTCGAGGGGATCCGCTTCGTGCGGTTTTCCGATCGTGACGTGGTCCGCCATCCGATCGTGCAGGCGATCGTCAAGGCCTATGATGCCGCCGAGGGGCGGACTGACAGGACTCCATGAACTCTCCAGAAGCCAACGGCGAAGGCTCCGCTCCGGCAAAATCGCCACGCCTGGCCCGGCTGCTGAGCGAACTCGGTTTCGACGAAGGCTGGCGGCGCAGCGTGTTGATGGTCTTGCTGGTGCTGGTGCTGACCCTCATCATCATCCCTAAAGGCCATCTGCTGACCCCGGCTTACGCACCCGGTGACGTCGCCCGGCGCGATGTCAAGTCCTCCCGCGATCTGCTCGTCCCTGACGAAGGGCTGACCGCGAAAAAACGGATTGAGGCGGAAGTCGCCGTGCCGGTCTTGTACGACCTGGATCCGCAGACCGGTGCCGCCATCGCCGCGCGTCTGGC
>JBFYXI010000002.1:0-3792 GCA_041310635.1 Desulfuromonadaceae bacterium
GCCGGTGGGGGCGGCGTAGTCGATGGCCGGGTGCGCCCGCCAGGTCTTGGCGATCGGGTGGTAGCGGCGCATGGTGAAGCCCGAGGAGATGCGGCTGAACTCCAGCGGCGCGCGCAGGAACTGCTGCCGGCGGCTCTGCCCGTCCGGACCGTAATAGGCCTCCGGCCGGCTGCCGTCCTTGAAGCGGATCGCCTGGTAGGTCTGCCCCTGGTTGGTGAATTCGGCGGCGAGTAGGCGCCCGTAGCCGCCCGGCTTGCCGTCGCGGTAACGCTTCTCCACCAGGGCCTGGAAGGAGTCGCCGGCGCGAATGTCGAGGATGAAGTCGACGTCGTAGGCGAAGATGTCGGCCAGCAAGAGGGCCAGGCTGTCCTCTTCGCCGAGGCTGTTGATCGTTTCGAACAGGCTGGAGGTGATCACCCCGCGGATCCTCTCGACCTGGACCTCGTAGGGGATCGGTGCGCGGGTGACGCGAAAGGCCTCTCCCTGGCGGGCGATGATCAACTGCTCGTCGCGGTTGATGTCGTACTCGAAGCGGTCGAACTCGTCCTCGACGACGCAGACCTGGTAAGGCTGCCCGGCACACAGGTCGCGCGGCCGGAAGTGCGGCCGCACTTTTTCGATCAGGGCATGCGCCTCCTGGGGGGCGAGGAAGCGGTTGAACAGGGTGCTCAACGTCTCTCCCGGCGCGATCGAACCCTGGATTACCCGCTGGCGGATTTCCGGCACCGGAGGCGGCTCCGGTGCCGGCGGGTTGAGGGCCTGGTAAATCTGCGGGGCGGCCAGCAGCACCAGCAGGCCGAGACCCAGGGCCACCCCTCCCGCCAGCCAAAGTTTGCGCCGGGAGCGGGGGGGCGGGTCGGGGATGATCTGGCCGGGGTGTTTGAAATCGAAATCCAACGCCGTATGGTCCTGGTGGAGTCTCGCGGAAAATCGCGGCTGTCGACAGACGCCGCATCCTAGCAGGGAGGCCGCCGGCTTGTCCAGACTGACTCGGCCCTTTCCGTTGATCCGCTTGCCACCGGACATCGCCTTGCGGTACAAATTTTCTGACCGGTCGCCGCATTTTTCAGGTCGTCCCCGCGCGCACCGCCCAGGAAGGAACCCAAGATGATCAACCGGCAACGCCTCTCCGACGAATTCGCCCGCCTGGCGGCGATCACCAGCCCGCCGCTGCGCGAGGGTGCCATCGCCCGCTACCTGGCCGAGCGTTTCGCCGCCCTCGGCGCGGAGATCTTCTTCGACCGTGCCGACCAGGCCACCGGCGGGGAGATCGGCAACCTGATCGCGCACTTGCCGCCGGCCGGCAGGGAGGGCGAACCGCTGCTCCTGTCGGTGCACATGGACACCGTCGAGCCGGGCGGCGAGGTGGTGCCGGTGCTCAACGACGGGGTCTTCACCAGCGCCTCGGGAACGATCCTCGGCGCCGACGACAAGGCCGGCATCGCCGAGCTGATCGAGGCCCTCGAGGTGGTGCGCGAACAGGGCATTCCCCGTGGTCCGTTGGAGGTGGTGGTGACCATCGCCGAGGAGATCGGCCTGGTCGGCGCCAAGCATCTCGACTACAGCCTGCTGCGCGCCCGCCACGGGTTCGCCCTGGACACCACCGGCATGGGCCACATGGTGCTGCGCGCGCCGGGCGCCAATCGCCTGCGCGTGGAGATCCTCGGCCGGGAAGCCCATGCCGGGGTGGCGCCGGAGCAGGGGCTGTCGGCCATCCAGACCGCCGCCCTGGCCCTGGCGGAGATGCGCCTCGGCCGGATCGATGCCGAGACCACCGCCAACTTCGGCAAGATCGAAGGCGGGGTGGCGTGCAACATCGTGCCCGGGCGGGTGTCTCTCGAAGGAGAGGCGCGCAGCCACGATCCCGACAAGCTCGCGGCCCAGACCGCGCACATGACGGAGTGCTTCGAGCGCGCCGCCGCGGCCATGGCCCGCACCATCGATGGCGCCACGGTGCGCCCGCAGGTCCGGATCGACATCCAGCCCGACTACCCGCGCATGGCGGTGAGCGAAGACGCGCCGGTGGTCCGCCTGGCCCGGGCGGCGGCCGCGGCGACCGGTCAGGATCTGACGGTCAAGCTCGGCGGCGGCGGCTCCGACGCCAACATCTTCAACGCCCACGGCATCGAGACCATCATTCTCGCCACCGGCATGCGGGACGTCCATTCCCCCAAGGAGAGTGTGGCGGTGGACGACATGGTGAAGGTGGCCGGATTGCTGGTGGAAATTATCAAAAGGAGCGGTTCGCGAATCGCCCCTCTCTTGACATCTGGCCGGCAATAGAGGACAATTGCCCAAAGAAAGAAGGAGGTCCACATGGCGACTGCCCTTGCTGAATTACTTGAACATCACGTTTCCCTTGAGGCGCTGGCTCGGGCTGTACGCAGCGGAATCCCCCGCAGGTTCGTCGACGATCTCGCCAGCACTCTCGGAATGCAGCCTTATGCTCTCGCCCCGATTCTCCGTACATCGGACCGCACGCTGCGGCGCTATGCGCCCGACCAACTCCTCCCATCTGATATCTCGGAAAAGGCGCTACAGATTGCCCGGGTGCTTGAGCGGGCGATCGAAGTTCTCGAAACCGAGGAACACGCCGTCGGCTGGCTGACTGACCACAATGGCGCTCTGGGGGCGGTTCCGCTGCAACTTCTGGACTCAGCATTTGGAGCTGAGCAGGTGCTGGATGTCCTCGGGCGGATTGAGGATACTGTGTACTCATGATCGTCTTCCGCGTGACGTCGGCGGGATACGCCCATTCCCTTGAGGGAATAGGCGCAAGGCGCAAAGGTGGGCGGTGGAATCGGAAAGGTACGGCAGTGCTGTATACCTCCAATTCCACCGCCCTTTGCCTGCTTGAGATCTTGGTCAACGTAAAGCAGCAGTACTTCCCAACGTACCACCGCATGGTCGTCGAGGTTCCCGACGGCTTGGTCGATCCGGCACCGCCGGTGTTTTATCCCGAGATCGATAGGTCCACGGAATACGGAGAACGTTGGGTCGATGACGGCTGCTGGGCGGCCATCAAGGTCGCTGCGTCCATTCTCGTCTCCAGCCAGGACGCTTTCAACATTCTCATCAACCCCGCCCACCGTGACTTCGGCAAGATCAAACTGCTCGACAGCTCACCATTGGCCATTGACACTCGTCTGCTCAGCTCTTGACCGGGTGAGGCTGGTTGCGCCGCCAGCGGTGCTTAGGGGCGGCTGCCCCCCCCAACATTTTGTGGTAGGTGGAGTTAAGTGCGTACCCCAGTCATGCAATTCAATCCCGACCTCACAGCCGTTCCCTTCCCGCCGATCAGCACGGTGAAGGGCTGGATTGCCGGGCGCACCTTCACGTCGGAGCGGCCGCTGGTCGACCTCTGCCAGGCGGTTCCCGACTTCCCCCCGGCGCCGGAGCTGGTGGCCCACCTGCGCGACCTGGTGGGGGTCCCGGAGGTTGCGCGCTACACTCCCGACGAGGGCCTGGCCGAGGTGCGCACGGCGGTGGCCGACATGGTGAAGGTGGCGGAGCGTTTGGTGGAGGTGATGAGGAGGGGGTAAGCGCGGACGCTAAGTCTGCCTAGCCGCAATGGCGCGGTAGCAGCCGCTGCTCGTTCAGACGCGTTTTTAATCGAGGTTCATCAGCTTGGCAACTTCTTCTGCGATCGTGGTCGCGGCCTCTTTCAGAACGTAATTGTGGGCGCTGCTGATGTCGCCTGAACCGAAGGAGACAGAGTAAGCCCCCGTAGTGCTGCCCACCTTGGTGGTCACAACCACCGCCACAGGGAGGTTGGTTGTTTTGTTCAGCAGT
>JBFYXI010000021.1:0-2967 GCA_041310635.1 Desulfuromonadaceae bacterium
AGATCGAGCTCTCTTCCAGCCAGCAGACCGAAGTCAACCTGCCCTACATCACGGCTGACGCCTCCGGTCCCAAGCACCTGGCGGTGAAGATCACCCGCGCCAAGTTCGAGGCGCTGGTGGAAGACCTGATCAGCCGCACCATCGAGCCGTGCAAGATGGCGTTGAAGGATGCCGGGCTGACCACTTCGCAAATCGACGACGTCATCCTGGTCGGTGGCCAGACCCGCATGCCGAAGGTGATGGATGCGGTGAAGGATTTCTTCGGCAAGGATCCGCGTCGCGACGTCAACCCGGACGAAGCCGTGGCCGTGGGTGCCGCGATCCAGGGCGGCGTGCTGAAGGGCGAAGTCAAGGACGTGCTGCTGCTCGACGTGACGCCCTTGAGCCTGGGCATCGAAACCCTGGGCGGCGTGATGACCAAGCTGATCCCGAAGAACACCACCATCCCGACCAAGGCCAGCCAGGTGTTCTCGACCGCCGACGACAACCAGAGCGCGGTGACCGTGCATGTGCTGCAGGGCGAGCGTGAAATCGCCTCGGGCAACAAGAGCCTCGGCCAGTTCAACCTGTCCGAGATTCCGCCCGCCCCGCGCGGCATGCCGCAGATCGAGGTCACCTTCGACATCGACGCCAACGGCATCCTGCACGTGTCTGCCAAGGACAAGGCCAGCGGCAAGGAAAACAAGATCAAGATCCAGGCGTCGTCGGGCCTCTCCGAAGAGGAAATCCAGCGCATGGTGAAGGATGCCGAAGCCAACGCCGCCGAAGACCACAAAGCGGTGGAACTGGCGACCGCGCGCAACGCCGCCGACGGCATGATCCACTCGGTGAAGAAATCCCTGGCCGAGTATGGCGACAAGGTATCGGTCGAGGAAAAGGCCGCGATCGAAACGGCGCTGAAGGAATGCGAGGACGCCGTGCGCGAGGGCGACAAGGACACCATCGAGGCCAAGACCAACGCACTCGCGACCGCCAGCCACAAGCTTGCCGAGCAGATGTATCAGGCCGAGCAGGCCAAGTCGCAGCCGGGCGCAGCCCCGGGTGGCAGCGCCGGTGCGGCGGACGACAACGTGGTCGATGCCGAATTCGAGGAAGTGAAGGACAAGTAAACAAGTGAAGGGGGAAGGGAGCGCGCCTGTGGCGCTCAAGGGGGAAGGGTAAAATCGCGCCCCCCTACCCTTCACCCTTTACCCTTCACCCTTCACTCTCCCCCGTCACCTCATGTCAAAACGCGACTACTACGAAGTCCTCGGCCTCGCGAAGAACGCCTCGGACGAAGAAATCAAGAAGGCCTACCGCAAGCTGGCCATGAAGCACCATCCCGACCGCAACCCGGACGACAAGGGTGCGGAGGAAAAATTCAAGGAAGCCAAGCTGGCCTACGAGGTGCTCTCCGATCCGGACAAGCGCGCCGCTTACGACCAGTTCGGCCACGCCGGCGTCGACCAGCAGGCCGGTATGGGCGGTGGCGGATTCGGCGGCGGCGGGTTCGGCGATGCCTTCTCGGACATCTTCGGCGACATTTTCGGCGGCGGAGGAGGCAACCGCCGCGACCGCGTCTATCGCGGTGCCGACCTGCGCTACAACCTCGAAATCAGCCTGGAAGAGGCAGCGCGTGGCACCGAGACCAAGATCCGCATCCCGGCCCTGGAGGAATGCGAAGTCTGTCACGGTACTGGCGCGAAACCCGGCACCACGCAGACCACCTGCACCACCTGCGGCGGCCACGGACAGGTGCGCATCCAGCAGGGCTTTTTCTCGGTGCAGCAAACCTGCCCGCGCTGCGGCGGAACCGGCAAGATGGTGACGGATCCGTGCACCGCCTGCCACGGCGAAGGTCGGGTCAAGAAGCACAAGACCCTGTCGGTCAAGATTCCCGCCGGTGTTGACGGCGGCGACCGCATCCGCCTTGCCGGCGAAGGCGAGGCCGGTGTCAACGGCGGACCGCCGGGCGACCTCTATGTGGTGATCCATCTCAAGGAACACGCGGTATTCAAGCGCGATGGTGACGACCTGCATTGCGAAATGCCGATCAGCTTCGCCACGGCCGCGCTGGGCGGCGAGGTCGACATCCCCACCCTCGACGGCCACGCCAAGATCAAGATCCCGCCTGAAACCCAGACCGGCAAGGTGTTCCGCCTGCGCGGCAAGGGCATCAAGGGGGTGCGCAGCCACGCCCCGGGTGATCTGATGTGCCACATGCTGATCGAGACGCCGGTCAACCTTTCGGAGCGGCAGAAGGAATTGCTGCGTGAACTGGATAGTCTGAGTCCGGGAAGGAACAATAATCCGCGTGCGCAGTCGTTCATGGACAAGGTCAAGGCGTTCTTCGGGCAGTAGGCCTGCTTGGTTTCGTCAGGATGGCTCGACTTTGAATGAAGTTTCATGCCCGTGATCGGCGGTGTACGGCAGGCTCCGCGTGGTTTGCCATCCACCGCCATGCTGGATCGTGTCGTTTCAACCCACCAACAAGAGGAGAAGATTCATGCGCAAACTTTCACTGATCGCGGCCAGCTGTACCGCCCTGCTCGCCCCCCCCGCCATTGCCGCTGAAGCGCCGGTCATCGTCAAGATTCCCCGGCTGACCGTTGAGGCTTCGGGAAAAATCGCCCATGCCGCGATGGAGGCCTGCCGCAAGGAAGGCATCCAGATCGGCGTGACGGTCGTCGACCGTAGCGGCGACGCGATGGTCGTGCTGCGCGACACCCTGGCGCCGCGCATCACCATCGAGATCAGCCGGCAGAAGGCCTATACCGCGGTCAACTTCAATGCCGCCACCTCCTCGATGGAGAACCGCTTCACCCAGCCGTTCTCGGTCGGCAAGGTAGACGGCCTGGTATTTTCCGCTGGCGGGAGTCCGATCGAGGCGGCCGGCAACATCATCGGCGCAGTCGGCATATCCGGCGCGGCGACCGGCGAGCAGGACGAAGCCTGCGCCCGGGCCGGCATCGAGGCAATTCAGTTCGA
>JBFYXI010000168.1:0-3112 GCA_041310635.1 Desulfuromonadaceae bacterium
GCGGCGGGGGTGGTGGGGATGGGCGGGGCGACCTTCCCGACCCACGTCAAGCTGGCGCCGCCGGAGGACAAGCCGATCGACACCCTGCTGGTCAACGGGGTGGAGTGCGAGCCGTACCTGACCGCCGACCATCGGCTGATGCTCGAGGAGTCGGAGCGGCTGCTGGCCGGGATCGCCATCGTGCGGCGGATCCTGGGGGTCGGCACGGTGACGATCGGCATCGAGGCCAACAAGCCGGACGCCATCGCCCTGCTCACCGCGCGCTGCGCCGGGCTGGACATCGCCGTGGTGGCGCTGGCGGTCAAGTACCCGCAGGGGTCGGAGAAGCAGCTGATCCATGCCCTGACCGGGCGGCAGGTGCCGTCCGGCGGGCTGCCGATGGACGTCGGCGTGGTGGTGCAGAACGTGGCGACCCTGGCGGCGGTGGCCGACGCGGTGCTGGCCGGGCAGCCGCTGATCGAGCGGTTCTGCACGGTGACCGGGCCGGGGGTGGCCAACGCGAAGAACCTGCGCATCCGCATCGGCACGCCGCTGCGCCACCTGGTCGAGGTGTGCGGGGGGCTGAGCGGGCCGCCGGGGAAGATCCTCCTGGGCGGGCCGATGATGGGGCTGGCGCAGCTGGGGCTGGAGGTGCCGGCCACGCGGGGGACCTCCGGGGTGCTGCTGCTGCGCGAGGGCGACCTGGAGCTGGCCGCGGAGGGGCCGTGCATCCGCTGCGCGCGGTGCGTGCAGGCCTGCCCGATCCGCCTGGCGCCGACCACCCTGGCGGCCTGCACGCGCCTGGAGCGCTTTGCCGACGCGGAGCGGGGGCGCGCCCTGGACTGCATCGAGTGCGGCAGCTGCAGCTACATCTGTCCGGCCCGTCTGCCGCTGGTGCAGTCGATCCGCCATGCCAAGGCGACCCTGCTCGCCCGGCGCCGGAGGTAACGTGGACCCGCAACTCCACCTGTCATCCTCACCGCATCTCCAGGCCGGGCAGGACACCGCGCAGATCATGCGGGCGGTCATCTGCAGCCTGCTGCCGGCCTGTGCCGTGGCGGTCTACTTTTTCGGCCTGCCGGCGCTTGGGGTGCTGCTGCTGGCCACCCTTGGCTGCGTGGCGGTGGAGGCGCTCTGCCAGCGCCTGATGCGGCAGCCGGTCAGCGTCGCCGACGGCAGCGCGGTGGTGACCGGGATCCTGTTGGCCCTCAACCTGCCGCCCGGAGCCCCGTGGTGGCTGGTGCTGCTCGGCGCGGTGATCGCCATCGCCATCGCCAAGCAGGTCTTCGGCGGGCTCGGGGCCAACCCCTTCAACCCGGCGCTGGTGGCGCGGGTGGCGCTGCTGGTCTCGTTCCCGGTGCAGATGACCACCTGGACCGCCCCGGCGCCCCTGGGCTCGGGACTCGACGCGGTCACCGCGGCGACCCCCTTGGGCGAGTGGAAGACCGCGGTCATGCTCACCGGCAAGCTGCCGGTGACCCAGCACGGCGGCACCCTCGACTACCTGGTCGGCAACATGCCCGGCTGCATCGGCGAAGTCTCGGCCCTGGCCCTGCTGCTCGGCGCCGCCTACCTGTTCTGGCGCAAGATCCTCACCTGGCACATCCCGGTCGCCTACCTGGGGAGCGTGGTGGTGTGCGGCGGGCTGTTCTGGCTGGCCGACCCCGGCCGCTACCCCGACCCCCTGTTCCACCTGCTGACCGGCGGCCTGATCCTCGGCGCCTTCTACATGGCCACCGACATGGTCACCTCGCCGGTGACCGGGCGGGGGATGGTCCTGTTCGGGGTCGGCTGCGGGGTGCTGACCGTGCTGATCCGCCTGTTCGGCGGCTACCCGGAAGGGGTCTCCTTCGCCATCCTGCTGATGAACGCCGCCACGCCGCTGATCGACCGCTACCTGCGGCCCACGGTCTTCGGGACGGCGGCCGGGAAGAGCTGACATGGCCCAACTGCCCCGCCTGATCGTCGTCCTGACCCTGGTGGCCGCCCTGGCCGGGCTGATCCTGGCCCTGGTCGAGGGGGTCACCCGCGAGCCGATTGCCGCGCAGCGCCGCCTGGAGATGCTGCGCGCCCTGAAGGCCGTGCTCCCGCCGGTGGACAACGCCCCGGACGCCGAGGTGGTGCGCCTGGTGACCGGGCGCAACAAGAAGGGGCAGGAACTGGAGCGCACCTTCTACCGCGGCCGCCAGGGCGGGGAACTGCGCGGCATCGCCTTCGCGGTCACCGCCCCGGACGGCTACAGCGGCAACATCGAGATCATGGTCGGGGTCGACCCGCTCGGGGCGGTCACCGGCGTGGCGATCCTGCGGCACGCGGAAACCCCCGGGCTGGGGGACAAGATCGCCTTCCCCGCCTTTACCGGCCGGTTTCTCGGCAAGACCCTGGAGAACGCCGACTGGCGGGTGAAAAAGGACGGCGGCGACTTCGATCAGCTCACCGGCGCGACCATCTCGCCGCGGGCGGTGGTCGGCGCCCTCCGCGGCGGCCTGGAGTTCTTCCGCGAGCACCGCGACGAAATCGTCGGCCCCGACGGCCGGGAGGAGACCCATGACGACGCTGCGCGCTGAACTGGTCAAGGGGCTGTGGCGGGACAACGCCGCCTTTCGCCTGCTGCTCGGCATGTGCCCGATCCTGGCGGTGACCACCAGCGCCGAGAACGGCCTCGGCATGGGGCTGGCCACCACCTTCGTGCTGGTCTGCTCGAACGTGGCCGTCTCGGCCCTGCGCCAGGTCATCCCCCCCCAGGTGCGCATCCCCTGCTACATCGTGCTGATCGCCTCCTTCGTCACCGTGGTCCAGCTCGGCATGGAAGCCTTCGTCTACGACCTCTACCAGGCCCTCGGCATCTTCATCCCGCTGATCGTGGTCAACTGCATGATCCTCGGCCGCGCCGAAGCCTTCGCCTCCCGCCACCCGGTCCTCCCCGCCCTGGCCGACGGCCTCGGCATGGGCCTGGGCTTCACCCTGGCCCTGTTCCTCCTCGGCGCGGTGCGCGAAATCTTCGGCAGCGGGCTGCTGTTCGGCCTCCCCCTGTTCGGCGCCGCCTACCAGCCCCTGCTGCTGATGATCCTCCCCCCCGGCGCCTTCATCGCCCTCGGCCTCCTCCTCGCCGCCATGAACCGTTGGGAAAAGC
>JBFYXI010000037.1:0-9521 GCA_041310635.1 Desulfuromonadaceae bacterium
TGTCGGCAGAGCCCCGACAGGGAACCAGCAGGCATCCACTAATTCACGGGTATCGACGGTGACCTCCCCGCCCGCGTAGTCGGCGACAAAACCACACATCAGCTGGCTGGGGAAAGGCCAGCACTGGCTGCCGACATAGCGCACATTGGTCACCTGAACCCCGGTTTCCTCCGCCACCTCCCGGGCCGCTGCTTCTTCCAGGCATTCACCGCATTCGAGGAAACCGGCGACCAGGCCATAGCGGTTAGGGGGATATTCCGGCTTGCGAATCAGCAGCACCGCGCCGGGACGACGCACCAGAACAATTGAGCAAGGAGCGACTCGCGGGAAACAACGGGCCTTGCATGACGTGCAACTCTTTCCCCATTCGCCGTCAATCCGCTCGAGAGAGGCGCCGCAAGCCGAACAGAAACAACTTTGCCGCTCCCAGTGGAGCACCATCCGGCCGATCCCCCCCAAGGAGAGCAGGCTGATCGGCAGTTGCGGTTCGGCCGCCGCCAGGCTCTCGACGCGCAGCCCACCCGGCACGCGCGACTCATCGGGCAGCTGAACCAGGCGACACGGCCGGCTGTCCCAACTCCCCAGGTAAAGGCCCCCGTTAAAACCGTAATCACCATCCGGCAACTTCGGATTGTCCGGAGGACCGGTGATCAGCAGATCGTCGCCGCGGAGAAGCAACCAATAGCCCTTCCCTCCCGGATCACGGTCGGGGGCATCCATCTGAAAGCGCTGTGCAAGACTGGTGCGATTGAAGGGCAGGTGTTGTGGCGAAAGGAAAGACAATGGCAGAGACACGTTTCTCACCGCAGGCCTTTCTCAAAACCGTGAGGCCGCTTGATAATCCTTGACTAAAAGCTGGTCAGCCCTGGGCGAGGTTGTGCGTATTACTGATCACCTCTTTTAACCTCCCCGGTAAAAGCCACTTCAGCTTGGCACTCCCTTCTGGTAGCTGACGCCCAATGCGTCTGCCGTCCAGATCGCGGCCTCGACGGCGCTGGGCGTCACCGGAAACCAGGTGGAGTGGATGCTTTCGTCTGCGGCGCAGGCCACTTCGGCCACCTTGCGGATCTCCTCCGTGGAGGGGTTGGCGATACCGAGGTCCGCCAGGCACAGGGGGAGCCCGACGCTGGCGCAGAAACCCTGGACCTCCTTGATGGCGCTGGCCGGCCGGCCTTCCAGAACCAGCTGGACCAGGACGCCGAAGGCCACGATCTCCCCGTGCATCTTGCGGTCGGAGGATTTGGCCGTCAGCAGGCCGTTATGAATCGAGTGCGCTCCGGCATGGCCGAGATTTTCGAAGCCGAGTCCGCTGGTCAGGGTGTTGGCTTCGACAATCGCCTCCACGGCCGGGGTCACCATCTTGCGTTCCACCGCGAGCCGGGCCTGCAGCCCCGCTTCCAGCAGGGTGTCATAGGTCAGCCGGGCCAGGGCCAGGGCGGCCAGGGTCGGGCAGGTCGTCCCCGTGATCCCCCGCGCCAGTCCGCTCCTGACACAGGTGTCGGCTTCCCAGAAGGTCGCCAGCGCGTCACCCATGCCGGCCACCAGGAACTTGGCGGGCGATTGGGCGACGCTGTCGGTGTCGACCAGGACGCAGTCGGGGTTCTTGTTCAACGGCAGGTATTCGACCAGTTCACCGGCATCCGTGTAGATGACCGACATCGCCGAGCAGGGTGCGTTGGTGGTGGCGATGGTCGGCACGACGATCACCGGTACCTTCATCTCGTGCGCAACGACCTTGCCGGCATCGATGGCCATCCCGCCGCCGACGACGATGACCAGGTCGGCCCCATTCCCCTGGGCAAGCTGCTTGAGCCTGCCGATCTCGTTGCGCGAGCTGACTCCGCCGAAGATCTCCTGGCGGCAGGCGATCTGCTTCTCCGCCAGGCTGGCGGCGATGCTCTGCCCGCACATCGACAAAGCGGTCTTGCCGCCGACGACAAACGCACTCGACCCCAGCTTGGCAGCCTGAACGCCGATCTCCGCAATGGCACCGGCGCCCTGAATGTATTTCCCCGGCGAAATAAGTGCTCGGCTCATACGCTTCCTCCTCCTAGGCTGACGCCCCGGCGTCTTGCAGGTTGAGACGATAGCAGGAAAAGCTCTTCATCTCCAGGCAGCCCCGGAACACTCCGGAACCATAGGCCAACTGCTCGAGAAAATAGTAGAAGTAGAAGGCCGGCAGGGACATCTTCGGCCGGCGCACTCCCCAGTCGACCGCCCCTGCGCCCAGCAGCGTCAGCAGCGTCACCAGACCGAGCGGGGGGTACACACAGGCGGCCAGCAGCTGCACCGGCAGGTAGTAGCGCAGCAGGTGGTAGCCCAGGTAGTAGCCGAGGGAACCGACTGCCCTGAGCCGCGCCAGCAGGATCTGCAGGGCGCTGAACGGCAGCTGCTGCGCCCGGAACTTGCGCGTGGCCAGGGCCGTGTCGGCCAGCAGCACCACGGCCGCGACCGGCAGGGGGAGCAGCGAACGCGCCACCAGCGCGCCGACCAGCAGCCCGAGGACGATCGTCAGCACGGCGGGCAGCGCCATCTTCTTCCCCCGCCCCGGGTGCAGCTGCTTGAGCAGCCCTTCCGAGGTGCCATAGTCAAAGCGCCGCTTCATGAAGGGCCACAGCTTGCTGCGGTGAGCATGCATGACCCGGCCCTCGGGGAGGTAGACGATTTTCCAGCCGGCATCGCGCAGTCGCCAGGTCAGATCGACATCTTCTCCTACCTGCAGGGCGACCCGGAAGCCGCCGGCGGCCATGAACGCCTCTTTGCGCACCAGCAGGTTGCAGCTGGGCAGGTAGAAGGTATCGTCGCCGCTGCCGCCGGACATCTCCCGTCCTCCCAGGTTGAGACTCGACATGACGGCTTCATAACGATCCAGGGCCGATTCGTCGTACATGCCGTCGACCAGGCCGCCGACCGCTGCCACCTTGCTCTCGGCAAACACCGGCAGCAACTCCATCAGCCACTGCGGCGAGGCGATGCAGTCCGAATCGATGAACGCCAAGATCTCCCCGCTGGCCGCCTGCGCCCCCCGGTTGCGGGCCAGGGCCGGCCCCCCCGCCACCGCGCCGGAGGCAACCAGCAGCGCCCCCATCTCTCTGGCCACCGCCGGGGTGTGGTCGCTGCTGCCGTCATCGACGACGACGATTTCCAGTTGCTGGCGGGGATAGTCGAGCTGCTGCAGAGAGGTCAGGCAGGCACGCAGTTCATCGGCCCGGTCCTTGACCGGGATGACCACGCTGACGGCAGGAAACTGCCGGTCCCCTTGCAGGGGAACCCGTTTGCTCTGGACAAACCCGCGCTTGGCGAGGGTCTCCAGCACGCTGCTTTCAGCCGCTGTTTGCGGGGAGATCCAGTCCTGCTCCAGGCGCCGGGTTAGTTCCAGCAGGCTCTGGTTCAGGCGCAGCATGCGCAACGGCCGGGACGCGACCAGCAGGCCCCCTTCGGGAGTGGTCTTGACGCTGATACCGTCGGCCAGACGATAGATCAATGGGTGCTCCCGCCGATCAGTCCTTCCGCCTTGAAGATCTCGAGCAGCATCTCGACAGTCGCTTCCGGCGAGACGGCGTGTACCTTCCCCTCGCGCGGCTTGATGCCGCCGGACAACAGCGCCAGGATCCGGTCGAAGGCAGGCAGGTTGGGATCCGGCGTGACCACCCGCTGCGGGTTCGCCCGGGGGAAGCTGCAGCGCTCCTTGCCGAGCACCGCCGCCGCGGCGCCGACCTCCCGCACCGGCAGGCCGAGTTCCGGCAGCCCCCAGACTTCGATGGTGCTGTCGAGCGCGGCCAACACCGCCGCCTGGTCAGGGAACCGGGGTTCGCAGCTGGTCGCGTCGCACAGGAGCAGACAGGGGATCTGCGTGCCGACCACCTGCCGTCCACCCCGGTCACTTTTGCGCAGAACCTCGACCGCACCGGCACGGCAGCTGACCGAAAGTGCGGCGGGGACGCAGGCGATGCCGAGCCTGGCTGCCGCCAGCGCTGGGGCCGGGTCATCGCCGCGGTCGATCAGCCGGTTGCCGGCGAAGACCAGGTCAGGCTTGAGGATCTCGATCAAGCGGGCGACCGGGTGGGCATCGGCAGCCGCGTCCCCACCCTGCAGCGCCGAGTTCCAGACCCGCACGGCGCGGTCGGCCCCCATGGCCAGCGCCAGGCGCAGATGGTCGTTGAGGCGCTTCGGTCCGATCGCCACCGCAGTGACCGTGCCCTGATGCTGGGCAGCCAGTTGCAGGGCCATCTCGAGCGCACTCAGGTCCGCCGGATTGGTGATGCGCCGCAGGCCGCGGTCGTCCACCCCGAAACCATCGGCGCTCAAGCGCACCGGCGGCTTCGGGTCGCAGGCCTCGCGCAGCAGAACCAGGATCCGGGTCGATTTGTCAGCCATGATGTCTACTCCTGGTGGCGTTGCCGCCTCAAGTCATCCGGTAGGACACGCCAAAGCCGCCGCGGGGATAGCGCCAGCGGGTGAAGGCGTCGTTGCCGCACACCACGTAGCAGGTTCCGCACTCGAGGCAGCCATCATGGACGAAGGTCATCTTCTTGTCGTCCTCCGACCAGGTGTAGCAGCGTGCCGGGCAGGCGACGATGCAGTCCCGCTGGTTGCAGCTCTTGCAGATGTTTTCATCGAGAATGATATGCGGATCACGATCCACGTTGAAGCTGGTGAAATCGAAAATCTCGTCGAGGTTGATCTTCATAGCGATCTCCATCCGCTGTAGACATCGGCCATCAGGTTTTTCAGACCGACCGTCTCCCTGGTCTTGCGCAGCAGCAGCTTGGTCATGGTGTCTTTCGGGGTGCCGTCGATCCGGTAGATCTCGTCCATGATGCCGCACAGGAACTCGGGATACTGGGTAAAGATGCGGTCGTTGTGGAGCATGTCCGGGGTGCGCCGGTAGAGCTTCAGATCCTTGAGAACAAAGCTCTCTTCGAGTAGTCGGCGGTAGGAAGCGAGGCCGGCCTTGGAGAAGTTGCGCTCCCGGTGGGCCTGGATGGCCGCCTGGCCGGCCAGCACGCCGGATTGGACCGCCAGGTTGATCCCTTCCAAATTGATGCCAGTGACGATACAGAAGGCGGCCGCATCGCCGGTGACCATGATGCCGTTGCCAAAGAGTTCCGGCATCATGTCGTAGCCACCCTTGGGAACCAGGTGCGCGGAGTACTCGAGCAGGCGCCCGCCCCGCAGCATCTTGGCAATCTGCGGCTGCTGCATGACGCCATTGAGCAGATCGTAAATGGTCTTGCCGCGTTCGGTCAGGCTGCTCAACTGCAGCACCATGCCGAGCGACAGCGAGTCGTAGTTGGTGTAGAGGAAGGTGCCGCCACGCACGCCGGCGGTGCAGCCGACGATTTCGTTCGATGCCCCCTGGTCGCGGACCAGGCCAAAGCGGTCGTCGATGACCTCCTTGGGCATGTCGATCAGGGCCTTGACGCAGACTCCCTGGTCGGCCTGGCTGAACTTGGGCTGCCGCAGCCCGGCCTTCTTGGCGACGAAGGAGAGCACGCCGTCGGCGGCGACCACCACCGGCGCCCGCAATTCGCCGCCGTCACGCAGCATGGTGACACCGACAACCTTGCCGTTCTCGAGGATCACGTCATCGACGGTCGAACGGGTCAGCAGGGTGGCCCCCGCCTTGACCGCCTCTTCGGCGAGCCAGTTGTCGAAACGGGGGCGGAAGATGGTGTAGCCGTTGTAAGGGGGGCGATCCGATTCCTGGGTGTCGAAGCTGACGTTGAAAAACGCCTCGTCGGTCATGAAGGAAATGTTCTTCTTGACGATGTGCCGCTCCAACGGGGCCTGCTCCCAGAAATCGGGGAAAATCTCTTCGAGGGCGGGGAGCCGGTGCAGCACCCCCCCGAACATGTTCTTCTCGCCGGGAAAGGCGCCCCGTTCCAGCAGGGCCACGTCGAGCCCGGCCCGGGCCATGGTCAGGGCCGCTGACGAACCGGCCGGGCCGGCGCCCACGACGATGGCATCATAACTGCTTTTCATGCGGCACCTCCGGTAGCGGCCCTGACCCGCTCGACCAGCAGCGGCAGAACCTCCCGCAGGTCGGCGACGAACGCTTCGTCCGAATTGGGGAAGATCGGCACCTTGGAGTCGATGTTGACCGAGACGATGCGCTTGGAATCCTTGATCCCGCCAAGGTGGTGCATCGACCCGGATATCCCCAGCGCCAGGTAGAAGCGCGGCGCCACCGTCTTGCCGGTCTGCCCGACCATTCGCTCGAAGCCGGTATAGCCGAGATCGTAAACCGGCCGGGTCGCGCCGAGCGACGCATTGAGCAGGCGGGTCAGCTCCTCGACCTGCCTGAAGGCCGTCTCGTTGCAGCCGAGCCCGACACTGATGATCACTTCGGCTTCGGAGACATCGACCGTCTGCGGATCGGGAGGGATGCGTTCGAGCACCCGGGTGGCGCCGGGCGCCACCGGCTCCGCCGCCTGCCAGCGGTCAAGCTGCAACGAGGTGCGCTGCATGCTGGGGAGCACCACGGCGCTGAGCGTTTTCGGGTTGACCGTCATCACCAGGGGGCCGTTGCCGGTCCAGGCCTTGGTTTCCGCAATTTGCCCGCCGAGCAGCTGGCGCGTGACCAGGAGGTCGGCGCCTTCCCTGGCATAGGCAATCGCTTCGGTAAAGAGGGCGGCCTGCATCTCCGCCGCGAGCATTGGTGCCAGCGTCCCCCCCAGGTCGTTGTGAGGGAGCAGCAGCACGCCGGCGGCGCCGGCCGCCGCTGCCGCCCGGGCCAGGAGGCGCGCCTGCAGTTCGGGGGCGTCGGCCAGGTCGGCAGGACCCTCGATCAGGGTGACCCTGCCGGCCCCGTAGGGGGTCATGGCCTCCAGCGCCTCGGTTGCGGCGCCGGCAAAGCAGAGGACCGACCAGTGGCATTGAAGCGTTTTGGCGAGCCGTGACGCTTCCGAAAGAATCCCCTTGCCGGCATCGTCCAGTTCACCGTCCGGCAGGTCGACAAAAACCAGGACTGAGACCGGGGGATTCGCTTCCCGGGACTGCCAGGCTGACATCAGATTTCCCTCCCCAGCTTGTGACCTTCCCAGATGGCCATATCGACCTTGCGCGGCGCCACGCAGTCGCCGATCCGGTAGAGCTCCTTGACCTTCCCCTTGAGGGCGAAATAGAGCTCGTCCTCGACCTGCTGCCCCATGGCCATTACCAGGGTGTCGAACGGACCCCACTCGTCCCAGGCGTTGGAGTAGACATTGAAGCCCTTGACCACCTTCTCGCCAGCCGCCCCGGCAACCTCCATGACCGCAATGTCGGGGGTGAAGGTGGCCCCCTTGACCAGCAGGCGCTGCCGGGTCAGGTACAGATCCTGCGTCGGGCCGAGTTCGGCGCCGATGAACAGACTGGAGGTGATGATATGGACGGTTTTCCCCAGGTTGCACAGGAATTCCGCCGTCGCGGTGGCGCGATGATGGCCGTCGTAATCGATCAGGCAGACCTTCTGTCCCAGCTCCGCCTCACCGTTGAGCACCTGCCAGACATTGCAGATGCCGGGGCCGTCGGCACCGCCCACCGGGAACGCCTTGGGCTTGCTGCCGGTGGCGATGATCACGGCATCGGCTTTTGCGCCGAGCACGGTTGCGACCGTCGCCTCGGTATTGAGTTCGACCTTCACCCCGGCCTTGTCGACCTGTTCCTTCTCGTTGCGGACGATCACCCCGAACTCGTCGCGGCCGGCCCCCTTCATGGCGGTCAGCGCCTGGCCGCCGAGGGTGTCGTTGCGGTCGTAGAGGGTGACGTCGTGGCCACGCCGGCCGGCCATCTTCGCCGCCCACATCCCGCCGGGGCCGCCGCCGACCACCACCACCTTCTTCTTGACCGGGGCGGCCTTCAGGGTTCCTTCGCCCCACTCCTTTTCCTTGCCGATGGCGGGATTCTGGACGCAGCCGATGGCTTTGTTCATGCCGATCCGGCCGATGCACCCCTGGTTGCAGGCAATGCAGTAACGGAGGTCTTCCAGACGCCCCTCCTGGGCCTTCTTCGGCAGGTAGGGGTCGCAGATCAGAGCCCGGCACATGCCGATGATGTCCGCCTGGCCGGCGGCCAGCACCTTCTCGGCCATCACCGGGTCATTGATGCGGCCGGTGCAGAAGACCGGCAGCTTGATCTTCTCGCGGATCCCGGCCGCCAGCGGGATCGTGTAGCCGAGCGGCGTGTGCATCGACCCTTCGACCAGATAGAGGTTGTAGAAGGTGCCGATGGAGAGGTCCATGAAATCGATCAGACCCGACGCCTCGAACAGCGCACAGATCTCCTGAACCTGGCCGAGGTCGAGACCCCCCGGAATCATTTCGTCGGCGCACATGCGGATGCCGAGCGTGTAATCGTTGCCGACCACCTTGCGCACCGCCGCGATGAACATCAGCGGGGCGCGCATGCGATTTTCCAGGCTGCCGCCGAATTCATCCTGGCGCAGATTGGTCAGCGGCGACAGGAACTGGCGGGCCAGGCTGGAATGCCCGAACTGCAACTCCACCCCGTCAAAGCCGCCCTGGCGCACGTGTTCGGCACTCAAGGCAAAGTAACGGGCCACCTCTTCGATATCCTCGGCCTCCATCGCCTTGGGGGTTTCGCGGAAGAGCACGTCGGGGACCGGGCTCGGCGCCCACACCGGCAGCCGCGACAGGCTGCCGTCACCCTGCTGACCGTTGTGGTTGAGCTGGGCGAAGATCTTGCTGTCGTACTGGTGGACGTAGTCGGTGATCTTGCGGAAACCGGGCACCACTTCGGCGTGATAGACGTCGATCAGCTTCTCGTAGGCCATATCCGTCGGATGGACCGTCAATTCCTCGGTGATGATTAGCCCCGCCCCCCCCTTGGCGCGTTCGCCCCAGTAGTACATCTGGCGCTCGCTGGGGAGATTTTTTTCCGCCAGGTTGGTCAGGTGCGGCTGAAAGGAGATACGGTTTTTGACGGTCACCTTGCCGAGCTTCAGCGGCGAGAACAAATTTTGGAACATCATGATGAAACTCCTGACTTATTGTCCACCCGCCGCCAGCAGCTGGAGGGATGGTGCCGCTATGCAGCGGAAACTTTTACACCTTCATCGACCAATGAGGTCACGCAACGCTCGAGGCATTCGGGATCGCCTCCCTCGAGATCGTTCTTGAGATGGTAGGCAACCGCAGGGCAGCCGCCGTGGCACTGGTCGAAGCGCTGGCAATCCTCGCAGGAGTGAATGCGCAGCTGGCGCAGCGAGTGAAACATCTCCGCAGTGTCCCAGATCTCCTTGAAAGAGCTGACTCGCAGGTCGCCGGCTTCGAAGCGGTCACTCTGCATGAAGGCGCAGGGATAGACCTTGCCGGTGGGTCCGACGCAACAGGTGAGCTTGGCTGCCCCGCACAGATTCAGGCCCAAACCCTGGCGCTGTTGGGAGGTGAGGGAGAAAAAGCTGTCGCCGGTACGCACGTCGCCGCTTCGGGCCAGCCATTCGGAGAAGGCGATCAGCTGGGCCGGGTCAGGGCGCAACTCCTCCCAGTTGTCCGCGCCGCGGCCGGAAGGACGGAAAC
>JBFYXI010000052.1:0-7906 GCA_041310635.1 Desulfuromonadaceae bacterium
TGCCCGTGGTTTGTCTTGTGAAGGCGCTAACGCAACCGTCAGCAGACCAGGCCCCGGGCAGGCCGGCAACAGCAGCCGGTAAACCCTAAGAAAAAGCCCGCGTAAAACCAGTTGCCGTAAATCATGGCTGCCATCTCTCCATGCGCTGTTTTGTTCTTCTTAGCAAAAAGCCCGGGTCAAGGCAAGCGCATAAACGCAAGGCGCTCCCTTTTCGCTTGACAACGCCAGGCGCTTTCCGCTATCAAAAGTGTCTTCCTGCCCAGGTAGCTCAGTAGGTAGAGCAGTGGACTGAAAATCCACGTGTCGGCGGTTCAATTCCGTCTCTGGGCACCAGAAATGCAACGCCCCGCACCTTGACGTGCGGGGCGTTTTCATTGGCGCAGGTGTTCCTTGCGGGCGGCTACCCTGCCTCTCCCCCGTCCTCAGGGGTCTCGCGCAGCCCGAACTTCTCCATCCGGTAGAGGAAGGCCTTGTAGTTCAGGCGCAGCAGCCTGGCCGCCTTGGTGGCGACCCCTCCGGTGCGCTGCAGGGCCTTCTGGATCAGCTCACGTTCGAGCTGCTCGAAATCGAGCCCTTCCTCGGGGAGGTCGAAGGGCGAACGTGCCGCGCCCTTGCGCCGGTGCAGCTGGCTGTTGATGACGGCGCCGGTCAGCACCGTGCCGTCGCTGAGCAGCACGGCGCGCTCGATGACCGAGGCGAGCTGGCGGACATTGCCGGGCCAGGGATGGCTGCGCAACACCCCCATGGCCTCGTCGTCGACCTCGCGGATCTCGCGGCGGAATTCGGCACTGAATTTCTGCACGAAATGCTCGACCAGCGCCGGAATGTCCTCGGTGCGCTCGCGCAGGGGCGGGAGCTCGATGTTGACCACGCTCAGGCGGTAGAAGAGATCCTCGCGGAACCCCCCCCTTTCCATCTCGCGCTCCAGATCCTTGTTGGTGGCGGCAATGATGCGCACGTCGACGCGCAGCGTCTCCTTGCCGCCGACCCGCCGTATTTCGCGGTCCTGCAGGACGCGCAGCAGCTTGGACTGCATCGCCAGCGGCAGTTCGCCGACCTCGTCGAGGAACAGGGTGCCGCCGTTGGAGATTTCGAACAGCCCGGCACGGCGGCTGACGGCGCCGGTGAAGGCGCCCGGCTCGTGGCCGAACAGCTCGCTCTCGAACAAGGATTCCGGGATGGCCGCGCAGTTGATGGCGGTGAACGGCTTGGTGCGCCGCGGACTGTTGTAATGAATGGCCCGCGCCACCAGTTCCTTGCCGGTACCGCTCTCGCCGAGCACCATCACGGTGGCCGGAGAATCGGCGACGCGGCGCAGCAATTCGACGGTCTCGCGCATCCTGGCGGAGCGCGCGATGATCCCCTCCATGCGGAAACGGTCGAACAGCTCCTTTTTGAGGCGGGCGTTTTCCCTGAGAATCTCCGAGCGTTCGCAGGCCTTGCGCACGGCCATGAGGATCTTCTGCTTGTCGAGGGGCTTGGTCAGGTAGTCGAAAGCCCCGAGCTTGACCGCCTCGACCGCCGAATCGATGGTGCCGTGGGCGGTGACGATGATCACCGGCGGCGGCGCCGGCGTCTGCGGCAGGGCGCCGAGCAGTTCGATGCCATCCATCCCGGCCATCTTCAGGTCGGAAACCACCACGTCCGGCGGCACCTTGCGGATCGCGGCCAGGGCCTCGCCACCGGAAGCGGCGGTCATGGTCTCATAGCCTTCGCCATCGAGAATAGTCTTGAGGATGCCGCGCTGCAGCGGCTCGTCGTCCACCACCAGGATTACCGGTTTCATACGCGCGCCTCCTCCAGCGGCAGATGCAGACTGACTTCGCTCCCGCGCCCGCGGGTGCTGGTGAAGCCGACCTTGCCGCCGTGATCTTCGATAACCCGGCGAGTCAGGGCGAGCCCCAGCCCCAACCCTCCCTGCTTGGTGGAAAACAGCGGGGTGAAGACCTTGTCGAGGTCCATGGCGCTCAGCCCCGCGCCGGTGTCGGCAAAACTCAAGGTGACCTGGCCGGCGTCAACGCTGCCGCGGACCGTCAGGGTACCGCCGGTCGGCATTGCCTCGAAGGCGTTGATCACGATGTTGTACAGGCAGGTCTTGATGAACTCGGGATCGACGTTCAGTTCGGGAAGCGCAGCGATCTCGCGGCGGATCTCCACCTGCCCGGTGGCGGCGCGGGCGGCCACAAGTTCCAGCACCTGGTCGAGCAGGGTGTTGACAGAACAGCGCCGGCAGTGCAGCTCGAAGGGGCGGCCGTACTCGAGGAAGCTTTCGGCGAAGCGACTGATCCGTACGACCTCCCCCTTGATGTTGTCGATCAGCGACTCGTAACGTGCCGCCATTTCCGCATCGTCGGGACGGTAGGTGTCGCGCATGTGGTCGACGGAGAGGCTGATGAAGTTGAGGGGATTCTTGATCTCGTGGGCAATGCTGCGGGAAAACTGGCCGACCGTGGCCATGTGCTCGGCGGTGCGCACCCGCTGGCGCAACTCGCGATCCTCGCGCAAGCGGGCAATCATGTGGTCGAAACTGCGCGCCAGCTGACCGATCTCGTCGTGTCGTGAAACCGGCAGCGTCTGGTCCAGGTCCCCGGCGGCGACCTTGCCGGCAGCCTCTGCCATCTGCTCGATCGGCCGGGAGTAGCGCCCGGCCAGCACGACCGCGACCACGGTGCCGATGCCGAGGACCGCCAGCGCGGCCAACACCCGCCGGATCAGGCTCAGGCGCAGGAAAACCGAGAACTTCTCGGTACTCATGGTCAGATGGATGAAACCCAGAGGATTCACATCGGGACCAACCGGCAGGATGACGTTGTAGAACTGCTCTTCCTCGGTTACGGTTTCACCGCGCCGGGCTTTGGTGATCAGCTGCTTGCGCCATTCGGTAATCCATTTGCCGACGTTGTCGTCGTTGGTGCTGGCAACAATCCGGCCGCCGCTGCTGATGACCGAGATTTCGTGAACTCCCTTCAGGTCGAGCTGCTGCAGATAGTTGTCGAGGTTCTTGAAATCGGCCGGGGCGCGGCCGGCAGTTCGCTCCAAGGCCACCTGCACCGCCTTGGAGAGGGCCTCGTTCTGCCGGGCGAACTCGTTGTAGAACCCTTTTTCCGTCTGATAGTAGAATGCGACCAGGATTGCAATCAGGCAGGCGGCGATAAACAGCATGATCCCCACGAGGCGGATCCTCAGGGAATGTCGCCAAAGGGCGAGCCGTGTCCAGCGCAACAAACGCTTCACCCGGCAAGTGACTCCAGTGGGGAATTAACCCGCAGACGCGGGGGCCGACCTAGGGCCAGCGGACCAGGCAGCGCGAACCCTTCTGAAACGACCAGTAGAGCATGCGCGCCTCCCTCTCGGGGAGGGTCAGCAGCATTTCGTTATAGGTATTGCCGCGCCAGTGATGCCAGACGGAAATGAGGGGGCGGGTCACAAACCAGCCAAATCGGGTCATTTTCTGCCGCAAGTTGGCCCAGCCTCCGGCATCTTCAAACTTGGCGTGCACGGTCAGCAGGGTGCCGTCATCGAGCCGCAGGACGTAGTCCGTCGGCATGTCGCCGATTTCCAGTGCCTGCACCACCGGGCCGGCGGGCTTTTTGGCCTCGATCACCGGCTCCGCCGGTTTTTCCGGTTCCCTGCCGGGGATCAGCACCTGTTCACGTTCCGGCTCTTTCCTGGCGGTTTTTTCCGCAAGGGTGTAGGCAATGCCATCGGCGGGCCGGCCCCAGCTGCGCAGGGAGAGGATCGGCAGTTCGGCGAGGATGGTCCCGCTGGCCCGGAACTGGACCCGGTAAGCGGGCAGGTCGATCACAAAGTAGAGATGCTGGGATCTGGCCAGCTCGTATTCCGCCTGCAGCAGACGATTGGTCTGGGTCAGGTCGGCGACGTCGTCGGCCGCCATCGTGGAGCAGGGAAGCAGGGCCAGCAGGATTGCCAGAAGGACGCGCATCAGAAAATCATCACCTTGGTGCCAAGAACGGCGGTCTTGTAGAGAAATTCGATATCTTCGTCACCCAGGCGCACGCAACCGTGGGAGACGTTGCGCCCGAGCAGGCGCTTGTAGAGGGTGCCGTGGAGGAAGTAGCCGCTGCCGATCCCGAGGGCGTAGTCGCCCATCACGTTGGCTTCGGCGCGCTCCGAGGATCTGGCCGGAATCGGTTCCCCTTCCTCGATAAAGGCCCAGTCCGGCTTGATCCAGATCGGGTCCTTGACCTTGGAACGGATCTGAAACTGGCCGCGCGGCGTGTCGAAGGTCCAGGTGCGCCCGCCGACCGGGTCGACCAGCACGTTGCCGCTCCCGCAGGAAGCCACCATTTCGCGCAGGATCCGTTCCCCCTCGCGCAGGTAGACGCGGTTGTTGGCCGTGTCAATCACCACGAACTGCCCCTTGGGAGCGAGGGCGGCGATTTTCTTTTGCAGCCTGGCGTTGGCCGCAGCCAGCTTGTCCGGCGGAACCGGCCTGCCTTTGTCGTCCTGAACGGCGACTTCGGCTGCTGCATCGCCATGGCGATGGCCAAGGTACCAGCCGTAGCCGACCAAGCCAATGAAGATCACGACCGGCAGCGCGAGTCCTCCCCACAGAATCCACTTCCGCCAGCGGCGCGGCGGTTTTTCGGGCGGGGGGCTCTGTCCCTGCAGACCGACAATGCGGCTGCCGGTCCAATGCTTGCCGTCAATATTCATTGCACAGGCTTTCCAGAGTTGAACAGAGGGTGTTGTTGGCCGAAAGGGTCCCGACAATCACCACCGGCGTGCCGACCTCGACCGTATTGTACAGCTCGAGCATCTGCCGGTCATCCAGGGCGACGCAGCCGTTGGTCAGGCCGGCGGTGCCGCCGCCGTGGATCTCGATCAGGCCGCCGATCCGGGCATTCTTCGAGATTTTCCCCTGCCGCTTGGCCAGGGCGAACTCGCGCTCGTCCTGCTCGTTCGGGTAGTTGATCAGCAAAGCCTTGTAAAACTTGCTGGCCGGCAGCTTGCGGATGATCTTGTATTCCCCCTCAGGGGTCGCCCGGTCGCCGGAATAGAGCTTGTCGGTCAGGTAGTTGATCCCCATCCCGGCCGGGTAGCTCTTGACCAGCTGGCCGGATTTGTAGAGGCTCAGTTCCCGGTCGAGCTTGTTGACCACGATCAGGTAGCCGCCGCTGCTTCGGGACTTCTGAATGGCATTGGCGACCAGTGTGCGCCAGTGGGCGATTTGCTGGCCGTCGGCAAACCGGGCCATCGACTGGCGCGTCGCCTTGACCGCCCCGTCGAGGTTCAGGCTGGCCTCGCTGATGGTCCGGCGGGCCTTGGTCCAGTCGCCGTTCTTGACGTGTCCCCGGGCTTCGTTGATCAGGGTCTCGGCACGGGCCATGCCGCGGGTCGAGAGCTTCTTGTCGCGGACTTCACCAGCCAGTTCGCGCAAAATGCGCAGCCGTTCGCTCACCTTGATGATCTGCAGGTTGAGTTCGGTGGTTTCGCGCGCCTTGGCCGTCATGGCGGCGGTGCGAACCTGCTCGCCATGAACGATGAGCTCACTGAACAGCGTGGCAATCGGGTCGTAGTTCTGGAACCAGAGGAATTTCGAGCGCTCGGCGATCAGCAGGTCCTGCCCGGCCCGCAAGGCCGCGGCGTACTCGTCGTACTCGCGGGGCGCGAATCTGGGAACCCCCACCTTCCAGAGGTCCTGGTCCTGCTTGACCACCAGGTCGACCTCGGCGGGCAGCGGGGGTTCGCTGCAGCCGGTCAGCGGCAGCAGGCAGAAGACGAGGGCAACGATAATCGGGCCCGCCCCGAGACGTCTCAAGGCGGGCCCGATTTTTGCCACGATACTGACTGGGCTCAATTATGCTACCAATTACTTGGTTTTCTCGATGGCAGCCTTGACTTCGTCAGTGACTGCAGTGATGCGGGCGAGAATGGCGTTGGCCTTCTCGTTGGCGCCAATGAAGTCGCCGCCGTCGATCATCGGCTGCACTTCCGGAAGCATCGCCTCGACGCCAGCCAGATCGGTCTGCATGGCTTCGATGTCAGCCTTGGAGCCTTTGCCCTTGGGGGCCTTGGCAAGCAGGTCCTTGGCTTCGGCAAGAGCGGTGGTCGCTTGAGCCAGGGTGGCGATGGCGGCCTGCTTCAGCTCTTCCTTGCGCTGGGCAACCTTGCCCTTGAGGGCTTCGGCGTCAGCCTTGGCCTTGGCCAGCATCTGCTTGGCCTTGTCGAAGTTCTTGAAGAATTTCTCTTCCTGGACCTTGATCTCGGCGTTGGCAGCGGCCAGGCCGTCGGCAACCATCTTGTAGTCTTCCGGGGTGTACTGCTGGGCGCCTTCGGCAACCGCCGCGTCGACAGCAGCCTTGGTGGCATTGATCTCTTCGGTCGGGGCTTTCGCGCAAGCCGTCAGGGAGGCCACCAGGGCCAGGCTCGCCAGAACAACAAGAATCCGCTTCATTGTACATCTCCTTTAAGTGTGTGGTTCCGCCGTCATGGCGAAACGCTATGCACACTGTATAGAGCAACCCGCATGCCAACTTTCAACGTGTTGATTTTACGTGCTTTAACAAAAAAGTCAAGAGAAATGTTCCCCATATAGGGAAGGCCTGGCCGGCGGTTATTCCCGAAATGGGCAACCCTTTTACTTCGCCAGCACGAATTTGCCGTTCTTGACCTCGACGATGACCATCGAATCGACGTCCAGGCCGTTGTGATCTTCGGCGGTAAGGTTGTACACCCCGGAGACGCCGACATACCCCTTGGTCTGCTCGATGGCCTGACGCAGCGCCTTCGGCTCGGTGCCGGCCTTTTGCATGGCGTTGGCCACGATGTTGATGGCGTCCCAGGCATAGCCCGAGTGGGTGTTGATCGGGAATTGCCGGTCATACTGGTAGATTTCCGTATACAGTTTGACGAATTCCTTGATCACCGGCTTCTGCGGATCCGCGGCAGGCAGCTCGTCGACCACCAGCAGCTTGGTGGCGGGCATGCGATCCCCTTCGGCGGCCTTGCCGGCCAGCTCGATGTACTTCGGGTCGGGGAGACCGTGGCACTGGAAGAGCGGCAGGCCAATGCCCAGCTGGACGCGGTTCTTGGCGACGATGGCGCCGGCCGGACCGATGGTCCAGCAGACAATCGCCTGGGCCGGCGAATTTTTCAGCTTGGTCAACTGGGCAGTCATGTCGGTGTCATCCGGGCCGAAGGCTTCCTCGGCGACGATCTCCAGACCGAACTCCGGCGCCAGCTTCTTCAGCCAGCCCACGCCATCCTTGCCGAAACCGTCGGAAGCGGTGAGCAAGGCGATTTTCTTCAGCCCCTTCTCCCTGAGAAAGCCGTAAAGAACCTGGACTGCCGTAGAGGAGCGCTGCGGCGACTTGAACACGTAGGTATAGGCGCCGAGCTTCTCGCCACCCATGATCACCGGGTCGCCGCCGACCGTCATGAAGGTCGGCATCCCGGCCTCCTCGACCAGCTTCTTGACCGCCATGCCGGTGCCGGTGCGGGTGGGGCCGACGATCGCCGCGACCTGATCCTGATAGATGAACCTTTTGGCAATCGTGGTGGCTTTGGCGGGGTCGCCCTCGGTGTCGCCGATCACCAGCTGCAGCGGCCGCCCGTTCACCCCGCCGGCCCTGTTGATCTTGTCGACCACCATCTCGGCCACCAGCTTGGTCGGGGTGCCGATATTGGCTGCCGGGCCGCTCAGGTCAAAAAACGCCCCGAGCTTGATCGGTTCGGCCGCCAGCGCCGTACCGGCACAGCAGACCATCGCCACCAGTGCCACCAGAATTCGTTTCATGCCGTTGCTCCTTTCGAGATAAGAAAACCGGTTCAAGACACAAGACACAAGGTTCAAGGTTCAAGAAAAAGCTGTCGCGCTACACAAACGCATGAATATTCTTGTGTCTTGCGTCTTATGTCTCGCGCCTCCTGTCTTCAAACGATT
>JBFYXI010000101.1:0-7813 GCA_041310635.1 Desulfuromonadaceae bacterium
TCCTCGCCGGAGGAGCAGCCAGCGCTCCAGATGCGCAAGTGGCGGTCGCCGGAGCGTTCCTTGCGGGCGCGCAGTTCCGGGAGGATTTCGTCCTGGAAGGTGCGCAGCTGAAAATCTTCCCGGAAAAAATAGGTTTCGTTGGTGGTGAGCAGATCGATGACTTCCGTCAACTCCTGGTCTTTGCCAGGGCTGTAGCGGAGCAGGTAGTAGTAATCCTTGAAGCTCGCCAAGCGGTGCGCCTGCAGGCGCTTGCCCAGCCGCTTCTCCAGCAGATACTTGACATCTTCGGTGAAATGCAGCCCACAGTGCTGATAAATGAAATCCTTGAAGAGTCGAAACTCTTCCGGGCTCATCTGGATTTCGTTGCCGGGGAAGAGCATGCCGGGTGTCAGCAGGCAATTGCCCGCAGGGCAGCTTGGAGCTGTTGGCGGACCAGCGCATCGGCCTCGACCAGGAGACGGCCCTCGAACGCCGGCCGCGCCGGTTCACCAACCCGTTCGACAAGCAACTGCGCACAGCGGCTGCGGACATTGCCGGAGGGGTGGCCGACCAACGCTTGGGCATGGTCCAGCAGGCAGGCGGGAGAGGCGTGGCGGGCGAGCAGGTCGAGCGCCGCACTGACGACTTCCTGGTCATGGCGGTTCAGGGCCGCAAGGATCTGTGGACAGGCCCGGTCGCCGAGCAGCGCCGCCAGCGTTTCCAGAGCCACGATCTGCACCAGCCCGACCGGATCGTCGAGCAGCGCTGCAATCGCCCCGGCTGCAGCCTCACCGCCGACCTCTCCCAGGCTGCGTACCGCCGCGGCCCGGACCCAGAGATTTTCATCGGACAACGCCAGACTCAGACCCTGCAGGGCTTCCTGGCTGCCGCAGGAACCGAGAATCTCCGCCGCGATGCGCCGCACTTCGACGTCCTCATCCGACAGCGCCAACTGAATGGCCAGCAGGTGACTCGCGGCGGCGGTCCCCCCGAGGGCTTTCAGGGCGGCACGTCTGACCTCCACGGCCGGATCCTTGAGGGCCATCGCCAGCCGCGAGGCCACCACTGCCGCATCGAGCCGGCCGAGCACGCTGACCGCCGCACTTCGAACCGTCGCGTCGGTGGCGGTCAGCAGCGGTTCGAGTGCCGCCAGGAGTTCGGTGGGGAAGCGACAGCCGAGGCTCCCCAGAGCCTGGGCCGTCGCATCGCGTACGTCTGCGTCAGCGTGACACAGAGCGGCGGCGAGGGGTACCAGCTCGGCAGCCCCCCCCAGGCGCCCCAAAGCATGGGCCGCCATCTGCACCTGGCGGGGATCGTCCTCCGCGAGTACGGCGCGCAACAAGGGCACGCCCTCCGTGCAACCGGCCTCGCCAAACACAAAGGCCAGATAGGCACGCTGCAGCGGGGTACAGAGCGCCCAGGCGCCAAGCACCGGGTGAGGGTCGCGCCGGGCGATACGCAGCAGAGCTGACAGGGCATGGTCCTGTAAAGCCTCGTCGGCAAGCTTGCCGAGCAGCGGCAGCACCGCCCGCGGGGTCGCCAGCCAACCGAGCACGCGTACGGCAGCCAGGCACAGGGCCACCGACTGGCTGTCCTCAAGATAATCGAGCAAAGCCGTCACGGTCGATGGCACATCCTGGCTGGACAACAGGGCGCAGACTTCCTCGGGATAGCGCTCGACGAGCGCCACCAGGGCCTGCAGGCTAGCGTCGCGCACGTTGCGCATCGGGTCGGTGAGACCCGCCAGCAGTTCGGCAGCGCAGCTCTGATCACCGACCATGCCCAGACAGTCGATCAAGGCTTTGCGCAGAAGCTTTTCCTCATGGAACGGCAAGAGGCGCTCCAAGGGGACCGCCACGCCAATTTTGCCGAGAGCCTCGAGAATGGTGAAGCGCAACAGCACGTCGGGATAGTGCATGGCATCGAGCAGTGCCGGCACCGCCGCGGCGGCCCGGAGTTTGCCGAGGTTTTCCGCGGCAGCCGCCCGCACGTTGCCGTCTTCGTCAACGAGGGCTTGCCTCAATTCAGGGATAACGCACGGGTCGGCTATTTCACCGAGAATGTCGATGATGAATTTGCGGACGTCATGGTCCGGACAGCGGATGTTTTCAAGGAGCATCGGTACAGCCTGCCGACCCATGCGCACCAGGATGTCAACCGCCGTGTTGCGTAGTCCGGCATTGTCTTCGGCGTGCAGCAGCTCGATGATCTCGCCGATCATTCCCGGGCTGACCGGCAGGCGCAGGAAGAGATCGGCGGCCTCCTTGCGAACCCGCCAGCTGGGATCGCCAAACCCCTGGAACAGCTGGTCGAGACACGCTTCCGCATCGCCGCCGGCGAGACTGCGGACCCCGGCAAGGCGCACCTCCTCATCGGCGGAAGCCAACTGCGCCGCAATGGTTTCCCGGTTATTTGCCTTGGTCACCGCTCCCTCCGTTCACTGGCCCAACTCGCGGCGCCGCCTTTCCAGCAGATCGACGAAGGCCGCCTCGAGAATTTTGGCCTGCTGGACACGTTCGTCGGGGAAGCGCTCCCGGAACAGCTTGCGCCCCTCCTGGATCTCGGCGGCCAGCAGTTCGGTCCAGTTGCCGTGGCGAATCCCGTCATCGACCTTTTCCTGATTGTAAAGGGCAATGTCCGAAACGATGATCCGAGCCAATCGCCGGGCGCGCTCGCCATCGGGAATCCCCCCGTCACCAGAGACCTGCCGATCCTCCGCCGACTGGATCTGCGTATTGATCAGGTGAATGTAATCCTGCGACTGTTCGGCCGCCTCAAGATTCGACAAATTCACGCCCGCCTGCTCCTCTTCCCGAGCGGCGGGAGCCTGAGCCGGTACGGCGTTGATCAGCAGGCGATTGATTTTCGGGACCAGGTCGTCCGGTATATGATGCTTCTCGATGTAGTCATCAGCGCCGTAAAGGGAGGTCGGCAAGCGCTTGTAAGCCATCTTGTTATACACCGACGAAAGCAGGATGATTTTCACTTCGCCAAGACCTGGGCGTCGGCGCACCTTGTCAACGACTTCAAAAGCGTAAAGACCTTGCAGCGCCACGTCGACCACGGCAACCTGCGGCGGCCGGGCGTCCATGAGTTGCAGCACCGAGCTGCCGTCGTGGCCGGCAAGGCACTGCATGCGGGCACGCTCGAGAATCCCGCAGATGGTGCCGCACAACTCACGATCGGTATGGGCGACCATCACTCGGATGCAGGTTGCCTCAGCCGCGTCGAGTGGCGGGAGTTCGGCCTTGAAATGGGTACGGCAACGGCCGCAGCGCAGGGTCAATCGTTTCCCGGACAGCTTGGTCCGGTCGATCCGGAAACGTGCCGCACAGGCTGGACAAGAGACAATCATCAAACAACCTCGGTGGTGATTAACTGTGGTGGGAGAAGTGTTTCCCGGCTAAACGGCACAAAGTCCGGCAGGGCCGGTAAAATCATTTCAGCTTGTGCAGGGCGAGCTGCTCATCGGCCGAAAGAATCCGCTCAAGGTCGAGAATCATCACCAGATCTTGGTCGCGACGGGCCACCCCGAGGAGAAATTCTGCTTCCGGGCCCTTCATGAGCGGCGGGGGAGCGGTGACATCCTGCCGGCCGTAGCGACGGACTTCCATCACCTCATCAACCAGCAAACCGACAAGCTTGCCGGCAAGCACGCAGATGACAATCCGGCTTTTGTTCGAGGCTTCGATGCATGGCTGATCAAAGCGCTTGCGCAGATCGGCAACCGGTATCACCGTGCCCCGCAGATGGATGACTCCTTCAATAAAGCGCGGGGCTTTGGGCACCTCCGTCAATTTCTGCGGGCGGATAATTTCACGGATACGCATGATGTCGAGGGCATAGAGAGCGTTGCCGACTCTGAAACATGCCAGCTGCACCTCCTGGCGTTCCGTACCTCCTGGTGGAGAAGCCATCGACTTTGCCGGCGAAGTCTCCATATCTTCAGGCGAGGAAGCGCTGAATGGTTTCGATCACCATCGCCGACTTGAACGGTTTGGTGATGTACCAGTCCGCACCGACCTGCTCGCCGCGCGCCATATCCTCCCGGCTCTTCTTGGCAGTCAGCATGATGACCGGGATATGTTTGGTGGCTTCGTTGCTTTTGATCTGCCGGCACACTTCGAAACCATCGACCTCCGGAAGCATGATGTCGAGCAGGACCAGGTCAGGCTTGACCTCCATGACGGCAGTCAAGGCGGCTTTCCCGTCGGCCACCCCCTTGACCTCATAGCCCCTCGAGGTCAACAGGATACTCTCCAGTTTGAGCAAGCTTTCCTCGTCCTCGACGATCAGGATCTTTTTTTTCGCCACAATAATCTCCTTTCGCTCGCTCATTCCATCTTCGCATCAAGAACTGTCGCCAGATTCAGCAGGATGACCATGCGGCCTTGGCTTCGACCGACGCCATCGATCAGGTAACGGTCGATCCCCGAAAGGATTGCCGGCGGCGGCTCGATCAGGTCGGAAGCCAGGCGCAAAACCTGGGTAATGCTGTCAACCAGCAGGCCGGCGGTGACTTCCCCTTCCCGGCAGACAATGATTCTCGACTCCTGGGTGACCTGGCTCTCCCCCAACTTGAAACGCCGGCGCAGGTCGATGATCGGCACAACCACGCCACGTAGCGATATCAGGCCGAGAATAAACTCGGGAACCCGTGGAATATCCGTACATTCACGCGGCTTAATTATCTCGCTTATGCGAGCAATGTCCAGAGCATATTCTTCCGGACCCAGCCGAAAAGCCAGATACTGCAAAAAATCCGCATCCTCACGGTTGTTCAGCCCCGCCAATGTTGTCTGGTAGGTATCTTCCACGACAAACTGGGTCGGGCTGGTCGCCGCGAACAACCGGTCCACTCCGGATGCGGCACTGAGCAAGTCACCAGCCGACCCCGCCGGCGGAGCGGGATCGACATGCCCCGGCACGACGGCGGCAAAGGCTGCGGTGGCAGGCGGTTGCGTGGCCGCCGACAGCGGTTCGGCCGGCGGTTGCTGCCGCACCTTGGCCTTTTTGCGTATTTCAGCGATATCCATCATTGCGCACCCTCTCTGCTTCAGCCGATTGACTCATTGTCCAACTCCAGCATGACGCAGTCCAGCAGCGCTTCGTCGATGAGCCTCGCCTCCCGGCCGAAACCTTCCAGCAGGGCAAGCGATGCCGCATGATTGATTTTTCGGGGGATCCCGGCGGAATAATGGTACAGCCGGCTGACCGCGCCGGCGTTGAACAGGCCCGGTGTCCCGCCGGCGGCCATCAGCCGGAAGTCGAGATATTCGACGACCTCGGCCTGGCTGAGCGGCTGCAGGTCATATTGCATGCCGATGCGCTGTCGCAGCGGCTCGTAAGCCCGATGCCTGAGCCGTTGGCGCAACTCCCTCTGGCCGATCAGGATGACCGAGAGCAGATTGCGGTCATCCAGCTGGAAATTGGTCAACAAGCGGATTTCGTCGAAGGTTTCCTTGTGCGGCACCAATTGCGCTTCATCGACCACCAGCACCGGGCAGATCCCTTGTTCATAACTGGCGTAGAGGGCCGTGCCGAGCTGTTCGAGCAGATCAGTCTTGAACCGGGCCGGATCGGCAATCCCCAGGCGCAGGGCCAGGGACCGCAGAAACTCCAGGGGAGTGAGCCGCGGATTGATCAACAGCATCACCCGGTAATGCCCGTCGAGGGTATCGGTCAAGGCCCGCGACAGGGTGGTCTTGCCGCAGCCGATCTCCCCGGTGAGCAGTACGATGTCGCGTTCTTCGACCGCGTACTGCAGACGGGCCAGGGCCTCCCGGTGGCCACGGCTCAAAAACAGGAAACGCGGATCGGGGGTCTTGCTGAAAGGGCGCTCCCGGAAGCCGTAAAAAGCTTCATACATGACAGGCTGTCTCGCTGCGCAGAGCCTCGCCCATCAGCCCGGCGACGTCGAGCACCAGAATGGTTTTCTGGTTGCCCAAATCGGCCGCGCCGGCAATGCCTCTGACAAATGCCAACATCCCGCCAAGCGATTTGATCACCACGTCCTGCTGGCCAAGCAACTCATCGACCACGAAACCGAGCCGTTTGTCGGCAAAGCCGACGACCGTGACGAACAGGCGCTGCGCGCCGGCCGACGGCTCCCTGTCCAAACTGAAAATCTGCTGAAGGCGCAGCAACGGCAGGGTGCTCTCGCGCAGCTGCAGGACTTCGCGGCGTTCGATCGTCTGCAGCGAGGCCGCTTCCACCATCAGCGTTTCCTGCACCGAGTTGATCGGAATCGCATAGGTCTGGCCGGCAACCTTGACGATCAGCGCCTTGATGATCGCCAGGGTGATCGGCAGGGTGATGGTCATGCTGGTCCCCTTGCCGACTTCACTGGCAACTTCGATCATGCCGGAAAGCTGGGTGATGTTGTTTTTCGCCACATCCATCCCGACCCCGCGGCCGGAAAGATCGCTGACTTCGTCCCGGGTGGAAAATCCGGGGAGGAACAGGAGCTCGTAGATCTCCTCCCGGCTCAGCTCCTGGTCGGCGCCGACCAGGCCGCGGCTGACCGCCTTGCGGCGCACGCGCTCGGGATCGATGCCGCGACCGTCGTCACGCACCTCGATCACCACATGGTTGCCCTTCTGGGCCGCCCACAAGCAGATCGTCCCTTTCTCGGGCTTGCCGGCGAGACGGCGCTCCTGCGGGTCTTCCAGGCCATGATCGATGGCGTTGCGGATAATATGCATCAGCGGGTCGGAGACGTCTTCGATAATCAGCTTGTCCAGTTCGGTATCGGCGCCACGGATATCGAGGTCGACGGCTTTCCCCTGCTCGTTGGCAACCCGGCGCACGATCCTGGTCATCTTCTCGAACAGTTGACCAACCGGCACCATGCGCACATCCATCACACCTTTCTGCAGATCGTGCAGACGGCGCTCGAGGATGCGGGTCGCCTTGGCAAGATCCGCCGTCAGCTCCTTCTCCCCGGTTGCCCGCAACCGGTCGCAGATGTCGGCAACCGCCGTCTTGGAGAGCACCAGCTCGCCGACGATGTTCATCAGCAGGTCGAGCTTGTCGATGTCAACCCGCACCGTACGGCTGATCGAACGCAGCGATGTCGTGTCGTCGGCGGCCGGCGACGTACTGTCGGCGACCGCCGGCAGCGCCGACGGCACCTCGACAACCTCTCCGGCACAGGCCGCATCCGCGGCAACGGGCGCACCAGACGGGGCAAAGGTGCGCATGTCGAGAGTGTCGCGCCCCAGCAAGGCCCGGATGTCAGCCTGGCCGCGCTCGCTGGCAAACAGCAGCTGGAAGGCAATCCGCTCGCTGATGGCCCCGACACAGGGCAGGGTGCTGATGACTTCGCCCAGAGGTTTGAGCTGCTGGGCAAGTTCCGCAAGCTCCTGATCGAAGCTGGAAAGATCGAAATCGACCCGGAGCAGATGAATGGCACGCCGTTTTTTGACGTTCTCCAGCAGGCGGTGCTCTTCGTATTCGGTCAAGACGCTGAGGATGGTCGGATCGATGGCCAGGCCGGCCAGAGGGTCAGCAGAGTCAGGAACTTTGCCGTGGACTGACTGATCGATCCGTGCCAGGCAATCGGTCAGATCCAGAGTAAAAGTCTCGTCCTTGCTCTTGCCGTTGATCAGGCGCGACAGCGTTTCCAGGGAAAAAAACAGGCACTCGACGGTCACCTGGTTACAGGGCACCTTGCCAAGCCGCATCTGATCGAGGAGATTTTCGGTACGATGAGCCAGCCTGGACAGGTCGTCGAAGCCGAACATCCCGGCCAGCCCCTTGATCGAATGGGCACCACGGAAGATATTGTTGATCAGGTCCGGGTCGTGCTCCCCCTGGTCGAGGCCCTCGGCGA
>JBFYXI010000119.1:0-11104 GCA_041310635.1 Desulfuromonadaceae bacterium
TGATGCACGCCGTGCGCTTCAAACGACCGCTCCTTCTCGGAAAAGTCCAGAGTGTTTCCACGTCGTGCCACATCATATTCCGATACGCGCTGTTTTACAAAAGTTCTCTCATTTCCTCCCCTGACTTCAGTCGGGGGTTTCCATTCGTGAGGCTCTATGAAAGAAAGGCGGGAACGGCTTGCAGCCGTTCCCCTGCAAAGCGCACCTGCAAAGCGCACCTTGATCCTCCCGCCAGGTATGATATATCATCATACCATCAACCGGAGGTGCCCCATGGCAAAGGCAAAGCTGGCCGTGACCCTTGATGAAAAAATCCTCGAGGAAGTCGACAACCTGGTCAGACGCCGGGTTTTCCCCAACCGCAGCCGGTTCATCGAACAAGCGGTACGGGAAAAGCTGGATCACCTGAACAAGAACCGACTGGCGGCCCAATGTGCCCTGCTCGACCCGGCTTTGGAAAAAGCGCTCGCCGAAGAGGGGATGGGTGAAGAGGTTGAGAAGTGGCCCGCATACTAAGGGGTGAAATCCGCTGGGCCGACCTCAACCCGACGCGGGGAAACGAGCAATCGGGTCTGCGCCCGGTGCTGATTGTCAGTCACGACGTGTTCAACGACCGCTCGGGCACAGTCATCGCCGTTGCCATCACCAGTCAGACGCAACGCGCCGGCTTCCCCCTCACGTTCGAGCTCTTGTCCCCCGGCCTTCCAAAGCAATCGTGGGTCAAGATCAGCCAGATCCGCACCCTCGCCGTCGAGCGCATCGGCAAGAAGATCACGCAGGTCAGTCCCGAGGAACTGCATCAGGTGATCGAGGGGCTGAACGAGATCGTCGGGTGACTGTCATCCACACAAGCAACCAGGACCGTCACCCGCAAACCCCGACAATTTCCTTTGCTCACTGCCCTCTCTTCGCTATTCTTGAGCCATGCGCACCCTGCTCGTCACCCTGCACAGCAAATACATCCACGCCTCCCTGGCCCTCCCCTGCCTGGCCGCCTACTGCGGCCCGGAGTGCGGCGACCTGGCGATTCGCGAGTTCACGGTGCACGAACCGCGCGAAGCGATCCTGGCCGCCTTGCTGCAGGAGGAGCCCGAGGTGGTGGCGTTCTCGGTCTACCTGTGGAACCGCCGCGAAAGCTTCGAGCTGATCGACGCCCTGGCCGCCGTTCGCCCGGAGCTGCGCCTGGTGGTTGGCGGCCCGGAGGTCTCTTTCGACGGCGTGGAGCTGTTCGCCCGCCACCCGGGGCTGACCGCGCTGGTGCGCGGCGAGGGGGAAGGGCCGCTGCGCTCCCTGCTCGCCGCCTGGGCGGCCGGCGCCGACCCCGGCCAGGTGCCGCGCCTGGTCTGGCGCAGCGGCCGGGGGGTGACCACCGGTCCGGAGGGACCCCCCCTGGCGGAGCTCGACGTCATCGCCTCCCCGTTCCAGGCCGGGCTGGTCGATCTCGGCCGGGGGCTGGTCTACTATGAGACCAGCCGCGGCTGCCCGTTCCGCTGCGCCTTTTGCCTGAGTGCCCGCGACCGGCAGGTGCGGACCTTCTCGCTGGAGCGGGTGTTTGCCGACCTGCAGTGGCTGATCGACCGGGAGGTGCCCCAGATCAAGCTGGTCGACCGCACCTTCAACAGCGACCCGGCCCGGGCCCGCGCGATCTTCCGCTACATCCTGGCGAACAACCGCCGCAGCCACTTCCACTTCGAAATCGCCGCGCACCTGCTGGACGAGGAGACGCTGGCCCTGCTCGACGCGGTGCCGGCCGGGATCTTCCAGTTCGAGATCGGTGTGCAGTCGACCCTGGAGGCGACCCTGCGCGCCGTCGACCGGCCGGTGGCGCTGGCGCGCCTGGAGCAGGCGGTGCGCCGCCTGCGCAGTGCCGGGCGCATCCGTCTGCACCTTGACCTGGTGGCCGGCCTCCCCGGCGAGGGCTACGTCGATTTCCTCGCCGCCATCGACCGGGTCGCCGCACTCGCCCCCGACCACCTGCAGGTGGAGCTGGTCAAGCTGCTGCCCGGCACGCCGCTGCGCGACCGGGCCGGCGAGCTCGGCCTGCGCTTCGATCCGAACCCGCCCTACACCATCCTTGCCACCCCGCATCTCTCCTGCGCTGAAGTGGAGAGGCTGCGCACCCTGAGCCGGCTGCTCGACCTCACCTTCAACAGCGGCTGCTTCCCGACGTTCCTCACGGTTCTCGCGGCAGCCGCGGGGTCCCTGGCCGGCGGGCTGGAACGACTGGCCGAGGATCTCGCCAGGCACGCCTGGCTGCGCTACCCGTTGAGCCGCGCAGGCCTGTTTCTGCAGCTCGGCGCGGCGGTCGGCCGGCAGTGGGACGCCATGACCGCGGCCCGCCTGCGCGAGGCCCTCGGCTACGATCTGGCCAAGTGCGAGCGCATCGTTTCGGAGCGGATTCCGCCGCTGCTCGACCCGGAGCTGGACGAAGCGGAGCAGGCCTGGATGCGCAGCGAGGTGCAGCGGGAGAGTGCGGCGCTGCGCGGCCAGGGGGTCAAACTGCAGCATTTCGCCGCCGCCTTCCGCTACCTGTCGGGAACCAAGGGACGCACGGTCTGCCTGTTCCTCTACCAAACCCGCAGCGGTACCGGGCTGCAGGTGGCGGAGCGTCGGCTGATCGGCACGAGCGGGCCGGCACCACGAGAAAACCGGCCCGCTTGAGCCAAGGGGGCCGGTTGGCAATGACCTGCCTGCCGGTTACAGCGCTATGATCAAGCCATCGACAAAGCGCGGGTCGAGGTTCGTCACGGCGATTCTGCAGAAACCTTCTTCCCACAGCTCCAGGCACTCTTCGCCAAAACTCCCGCCGCCGGGTTCCAGCGTTTCCAGCCAGTCGCACGTCTGTTCGCGCAGGGACGGGTCGACCCGTCCCTGACGGCTGACCATGCCGTGCAAGGTCGCCAGTTCCCCGCCAGGGAACGGTTCCGGCGCGAAGGGCCGGCCCAGCACCCGGTTGGCGAGCGCCGTCAGGAAAATCGCCGAAAGAGTCAGCTCCCGCCCCTGCGCCGGGTGACAGCCGCTCAGCTCCCAGTCCCCGCGGGCCGGCAGCTCGAAGGGAAAGCGCTCCGCGAACAGGCGCCGCTGGACCTCCAGGCGGTCCAGCCAGGTCTCGGCCAGGCGCAGTTCGCGCAGGGCGGCAAAGGTCCGCATCCCGGCGCGCCCCGGGTGGACGAGATGCTCCGGACAGCGGGGGCGCCGCTGGCGCAGGGCATCGCACAGCTGCCGATACGGCCCGTCCAGATAAGCTCCGACCGGAGAAGCCAGCAAAGCCTGGGTGCGCCATTGCAGGCGCAGGGTCAGGCTGTAGCCGAGCCTAAACAGCTCTTCGACGTAAGTGACCTCGAGACAGTGACGGGCAACGCCAGGATCGTCCTCCGCCAGGTACTCCAGCGCCAGGTTGAGGGTGTCATAGCAGCGCGCCACACCGCCGCGCACGGCGTCAAGATCACCGAGGTCGACCTGGTCGGCCATCAGCACCTTGTTGGCCAGGCAGGCCAGTTCCCAGGTGGTGTCGGAATCGAGCTCCTGTCTCAGGACCTCGGCCAGCAGCCCTGCCGGACCCGCCAGCTGCAGCGCCGCACCGGGCACCCCCTCGAAGTGGCCGTCGACCAGGGGGATTTTCGCCTGCGCCCCGATGGCATAGCCCGCGGGATCGAGCCAGGCATAAACCGTCTGGGCCGCATGGGCGTCGGGGATCCCCTGGTCGAGCAGGCGCCCGGCACGCTGCTGGTAGACGCTCTCCTCGAGCAGGCTGTCGCTCTCGGAGCGGATCGCCTCGAGCAGATAGCGGTAATAATCAGGGTCATGGCGCAACAGCACGTCGAGCAGCGGGCCAAACAGCCTGGCCCCATCCTCATCGCGGTAGTCGATCACGTAACCGCCGTCGCGACGCAGGACCTCGCCACGCTCGGCTTCCGCCGCGATATCCTCCGGGCCGTAGAGGACCTGCACCTCATGGCGCAGGATCAGCACCAGCAACTCGACGTCCATCTCGAGCAGAGTTTTGACCAGCCACTCTTCCTCCCCTTCCAGCATCACCGCCAGCCAGGGACGGGCGGTGCGGGGGTGAAAACGATCGCTGTCCCAACAGGCAAAATCGAAGAACGCCGTCCACTGCTCGGTGGTGGCCACGACCAGCAGCTCCGGCACCTGGTCGGGGCCGAGCTCCCGTGCGAGCAGGAACAGGTCCTGCGGAGGCAACTGCGCCACCAGCCGGGCCGCATCCTCGATCTCCAGCAATAACCGCAGCTTCTGCCGGGAATTCGCCCGGCGCAGGACATCGAGCTGCGTCGGCGGGCTCAGCGTGGCGAACTCCTGTGGGGTCGGCAATTTGCGGGGGGGCATCGGCATCGGCAATTCTCCCTGAAAATGAGGCAAAGGCAGGTTCACCGCCCGGAGAGACTGAGAAAACTATGTGCTGCGGCCCCCCTGCGGCACGCGCAAAGGGCCGCCCCGGTATGGAGCGGCCCTTGAGGTCTCACGGGCAGGGGCGCTATTGGGCAGGTACTTTGGCGCCGCAGGGCTTTTGACAGCAGGGCTTTTCGCAGCAGGGCTTGGCACAGCCGGGGCGGTCGGCGGCGGCCGGCAGACCCTGCGCGCAGGCGACTTTGGCGTGCTTCGGGTAGGCGCGCAACTCCTGGCCACAGGCGCACTTGGCCGGGTCGGCCGGGTTCGGCGCGCACCTGCAGTCATCCGCGCAGGCACAGACATAGACCCGGTCGGCCTCTTCCCTGAGAATCTGTTTTTCCATCAGCGGCTTGCCACAGGGGCAGCTGCCGGGCTGGTCGGCAATCCGATCGCAGCCGCTGGCCGGGCCGCACCCGCAGACATAAACATTTTTGACCGCAGCGGCGGACGGCTCGTGGTGGTCGGCCACGGCCGACACGGTCCAGAGCAGCATGAGGGAGATGAGGACCACCGGCAGGTACCGGATCGATAACGACTGTTTCGCCATGGGCAAACTCCTCTGTGGATGGTTAACGCTTGGAATCGGCATCTTATGCATTGCCCGCTCCCCGTGCAAGAGGAAATCCGCCGGGATATGTTATAATCAGCCAACTTGCCCTGATGAGGAGGTACCATGACGGGTCCGAGGCTGCCCCTGCCGGTGCTGGCGGGGCTGCTGCTGCTGTGGGGAGGACTGTTTGCGGGCCAGGCCGGGGCCGACGACCTCGCCGAGCTGATCCGCGGCGTCGAGCAGCAGTACCACGGCACCTCCTCCTACGCCCTGACCACCATGCAGGTGCGCACCGCCAACTGGGAACGCACCCTGGAGATGGAGGCCTGGTCGCTGGAGCGCGATTACTTTCTGGTGCGCATCCTCGAGCCGGCCAAGGAGCGCGGCGTCGCCACCCTCAAGCGCGACCGCGAGGTGTGGAATTACCTGCCGAAGGTCGACCGCATCATCAAGGTGCCGCCATCGATGATGGGGGGGAGCTGGATGGGCAGCCACATCACCAACGACGATCTGGTCAAGGCCAGCCACGTCGATCGCGACTACACCTTCCGGCTCCTCGAAGAGAGCGCCGGCCACTGGCTGATCGAATGCACTCCCCGTCCGGAGGCCGCGGTGGTCTGGGGGAAGATCGTCTACCGCCTGCGCAAGCAGCCGCGCGTCCCCGAGCAGGTCGACTACTACGACGAGGACCAGCACCGGGTGCGCGAGATCCGCTTCGACGAGGTGCGCACCCTCGGCGACCGCACCGTGCCGCTCAGGTTGACCGTCACCCCCCTGGACAAGCCGGGGGAACAGACCGTGCTGCGCTATCGCGACCTGTCCTTCGGCATCACCATCGACCAGGGCTTCTTCAACCTGCGTTCCCTGCAGAAACCGTGATCCGGCCATGCTGACCGCCCTGGCCTTCCGCAACCTCTGGCGCAACCGCCGCCGCACCCTGCTGACCTTGTCGGCCATGGTGGTCTCGGCGGCCCTGCTGATCCTCTCCCTGGGGGTCTTTTCCGGGATGATCGACGACATGCTGAGGACCACCACGCGGCTCTACCATGGCCACCTGGTGCTGGCCACCCCCGCCTATCATGCCCATCGCGACCTGCATGCCGTGCTTCCGGAGGCCGAAGCCGACCTGGCGGCACTGGCCGGGATCGACGGCCTGCTCGGCAGCACCCCGCGCCTGCGCGCTTTCGGCCTGCTCTCCGCGGCCGCGAGCAGTCAGCCGGTGGAAATCCTCGGCGTCGACCCGGCCAGGGAGCCGCTGGTGACCAACCTGCACCAGCAGCTGGTCGCCGGCCGCTACCTGCGCCCCGGTGAGGCGGGTGCCGTGGTGATCGGCAGTTCCCTGGCGAAGAAGCTCGGCGCCGCGGTCGGCAGCGAGGTGGTGGTGGTGACCCAGGCCGCCGACGGCTCGATCGGCAACGACCTGTTGACGGTCTGCGGCATCTTCACCACCGGTGACAGCCGCCACGACGGCCGGCTGGCGGTGACGCCGCTGCCCTGGCTGCAACAGCTGCTGGTCCTCGACGGCCGCATCCACGAAGTGACCCTGGCCATCGCCGCGCCCCTGGAGGCCTTCGCCGCGGCCGACCGGCTCAACGCCGCGCTGCCGGCCGGGATCGAAGCCCGCGATTGGGGGGACCTGCTCCCCGAGATGCGCGAGGTGATCGCCTCCTTCGATGTCAGCCGCATGATCGTGGTCGGCATCCTCTACTTCGCCACCGCCCTTGGGATTCTCAATACCTGCTTCATGTCGGTGATGGAGCGCACCCGCGAATTCGGCCTGTTGCTCGCCGCCGGCATGCGACCCTGGGGGATCCGCCGGCTGGTGCTGCTGGAGACGCTGTTTCTCGGCCTGCTCGGCAGCGCCCTCGGCCTGTTCGGCGGACTGCTGCTGACCTGGTACATGCAGACGGTGGGGATCGACCTCTCGGGGACCATCACCCCGATCACCTATGCCGGCAGCACCATCCTGCCGCGCCTGCGGGCCGTATTCGACCTCGCCAACTTCCTGGTGCCGGGCGCGATGCTGATCGTGATTGCCCTGCTGGCCGGCTTCCTCCCCGCCAACCGCGCCGCCCGTCTCGACCCGGTCGCCGCGCTGCGCGAGGAGTGAGTCATGGCGGCTGGAGACAGGGAACCGGGGACTGGGGACTGGTCGTGAGTGCTCTTGCCTATGCTTGGCGCAGCCTCTGGCGCAACCGCCGCCGCACGCTGATCACTCTGGCGGCCATCGCCCTGAGCATCATGCTGGTGCAGGCGTTTCACAACCTCGCCGTCGGGGTTTACGCCCGGATGATCGACGACGGCGTGCGCGCCGGTTCCGGGCACCTCGCGGTGTACCGCGACGGCTACCTGGATGGCCGCGAGGAGGCCTTGAGCTTTGCCCCCGGCGAGCTGACCGCGCAGGTGCGGGGGCTCTCCGGAGTGAGCCGGGTGCTCCCCCGCCTCTACCTGCCGGCCCTGGCCCAGTCGAGTTACGACAGCCGCGGCATCCTGCTGGTCGGCGTGGAGCCGGAGGCCGAGCGGGCGGTCAACCCGTTTCTCAAGGAATTGCCGGCAGATGGCATGCTGCGCGACCTCGACAGCCGCGACGCGGTGATCGGCCAGCGGCTGCTGGACGACCTGAAGCTGGCCGTCGGCCGCAAACTGGTGGTGACCGCCCAGCACCGCGACGGCACCCTGCACAGCGAACTGCTGCGCGTGCGCGGCGTGGTCCAGACCGGCATCGCCGAGATCGATGGCTCCCTGCTGATGGTCGGCATCGAGCGGGCCGCCCTGCTCGCCGGCATGCCGGGGGAAGTCCATGAGCTGGCGATCATTCTGGCCAGCACGGACGACGAAGACCAGGTCTACCCGGCCCTCGCCGCCCTGGCGGGACGGCAGCCGCAACTGGCCGCCGTCTCCTGGGAGACGGCCATGCCGAACCTGGCCAACGCCATCAAGCTCGACTATGCCAGCCAGAAGTTTATCTTCGTGATCATTCTGCTGATCGTTACCATCGGTGTGGTCAACACCCTGCTGATGTCGGTGATGGAGCGGCTGCGCGAATTCGGGGTGGTGCTGGCCCTCGGCAGTTCTCCGGGCCGGCTGCGCCGGCTGGTGCTGCTGGAGGCCCTGCTGCTCGGTCTGATTGCGGCGGTCGTCGGCTGCCTGCTCGGGGCGTTGGCCACCTGGTACCTGATCGAAGTGGGCATCGACCTGCAGCGGTTCATTCCGGAAACCCTCGAATTCGGCGGGGTGGTCTTCGATCCGGTGCTGCGCGCCGCCTGGGATCTGGGGTGGATGGCGCGGATCGCCCTCTACGTGGTGGCGCTGACGCTGGTCGCCGCCCTCTACCCCGCGGTCAAGGCCGGGCGCATCACCCCGGTCGAAGCGATGCGCCACCACTGATCACGACTCAACTGCCTTGAGGGTATAATCATGATTTTTACCAGCCCCCATCTCCCAGCAACCAATCCCTGGTGTTCGTCATGTCCCTGATCTCTCTGGCCAACGTCTCCAAGCTCTATCGCCATGGCAGTCTCAAGGTGCCGGCGCTGAACGATCTGTCCCTGGAGATCGCGGCCGGCGAGTTCACGGTGCTGGCCGGCCCCTCCGGCAGCGGCAAGACCACGGTGCTCAACCTGGTCGGCGGCCTCGACCGGCCGACCAGCGGCACGGTCAGGGTCGGCGCCCTCGACGTCGGGACGGCCACCGGCGCGGTGCTGGCCGACTTCCGCCTGCGCCGGGTCGGTTTCATCTTCCAGTCCTACAACCTGATCCCGGTGCTGACCGCCGCCGAGAACGCCGAGTTCACCCTGATGCTCCAAGGGGTGCCGCGACCGGAGCGCCGCCGCCGGGTAACCGGGCTGTTTGCCGAGCTGGGCATCGACGGGCTGGAGGAGCGCCGTCCTGGCGAGCTGTCCGGCGGCCAGCAGCAGCGCGTGGCCATCGCCCGGGCCCTGGCCGCCGGACCCGACGTGGTGCTCGCCGACGAACCGACCGCCAACCTCGATTCTCACACCGCCGAAGAACTGCTCGACCTGATGCGCGAACTGAATACCCGGCACGGCGCCACCTTCCTGTTCAGCTCCCATGACGACCGGGTCATCGGCAGAGCGCTGCGGGTGGTCCGCCTCGAAGACGGCCGCCTGGTCAGCGACAGCGCAGTGCCTGCATAATGCGCCGCGGATCAGGCACCTTGCTGCTGGCTGCCCTGCTGTCGGCCTGGTGGCCGGGGGTCGCCACGGGCCAGGACGGCTGGCAATGGGGCGGGTCGCTGCGCTCCCTCAACCTCAGCGCCTCGGCAGCCCCGGCCGACGCCTACCCGGCCTACCGCCTCTCCAGCACCCGCCTGCGGCTCGAAACTTCCGCGGAGACACTGGCGGGCTGGCGTGCGGAGGGCGCCGTCGATTTTCAGCTGCTCGGCACCGATCCGGCCGGCATTTTGCCGTTGCAAAACGACGGGGTCAACCGCCGCGTCGATCTTGACCACAGCTGGCAGGAGGGCGACAGCTGGGCCAGCCGCCTGCAAGTCGACCGTCTCAACCTGTCCCGGTCGTTCGGGCGCATCGACGCAACCCTTGGCCGGCAGGCGGTCGGCTTCGGGCGCATCGTGATCTTCTCCCCCCTGGACGTCATCGCCCCCTTTCCTCCCTATGCCCTCGATACCGATGTCCGCCCGGGGGTCGACGCCCTGCGCCTGACGGCCAATTACGGGCTGGACGGCCAACTCGGAGCCGTCGCGGTGCGCGGCGACGGCTCCCGCCACGACAGCTATCTCGCCACCTGGGCCGACAATCATGCCGGCATCGACCTGCTCGCCATCGGCGGCCTGCTGCGCAAACGACCGATGATCGGCGCCGGCCTGGCCGGCAGTCTCGGCACCCTGGGGCTCAAAGGAGAGGCCACGGTCTACGAGGGGGAGCGGGTTGGCGAGCCTGGCGGCGACCTGCACCGGCACATGGTCATGATCGCAGTGGAGGGCTGGTACCGGTTCGCCGGCGGCATCACCCTGATCGCCCAATACCTGCACAACGGGGCCGGGGTCAACGACCCGGCCGACTATCCGCAGGCGGCCCTCTCCGCCCCCGTCCAGGAAGGGCTCGCCGCCCTGCTCGGCCGCCACTACCTGCTGATGGCGCCGAGCTATGAGCTCCACCCGCTGGTCACCCTCAACGGCCTGCTGATCTGGAACCTGCGGGACGATTCCTGGCTGCTGCGCCCCACCCTGGCGATCAACCTTGCCGACAATCTCAGCCTCGAGCTGTTCTGGACCCGTCCGGAGGGCGCCCCGCCCAGGCCGCGGCCCGGCCCTTTCCCGGCAGAACCGCGCAGTGAATTCGGCAGCCAGGGAGAAAGCGCCGGGTTTTTTCTGAAATGGTTTTTCTGATCACTTGCACATCACCAAAAAGTTGGTAATGTCATTTATACAAAGCAATAATAACGAATGGTCGGAACTCGTTAAATTCATCAAGGAGGTTTTAATATGCGATTGGTTGGGAAATACCTCATGGTCACCCTGGCGGCCGCGTTGCTGTTGGCGCCAGCGGCTCTGGCCGGGCAACGCGAAGGGGCCTTCACCCTGTCGCCGATGGTCGGCTACCACGTCTTCGAGGGCGATCAGCGCACCGACGACGCCGCCAGCTACGGCCTGGCCTTCGGCTACAACATCACCAAGCGCTGGGCGGTCGAGCTCGACGTGCGCTACACCCCCACGGAAACCGATTTCGACGGCGGCGGCAACTATGACCTCGACGTGTGGACCGGCAGCGTCAACGCCCTCTACCACTTCAACCCCGACGGGCCCTTCGTCCCCTACCTGGTCGCCGGTTTCGGCGGCATGATCTTTGATGTCGATGAAGACGACACCGTCACCGGAGGTCGTGACGACGACGAAGACTTCATGCTCAACGCCGGCGCCGGCTTCAAGTACTTCTTCAGCGACGACCTGGCCTTGCGCCTCGACGCGCGCTACGTCGCCGACCTGCATTCGGACCGCGACTACGATCAGTATTCGGGCAGCGATGATCCCGACCACAACCTGATTGCCACGGCCGGCCTGGTCTGGCAGTTCGGCGGCCCGCCGCCAGCCCCGGCGCCGCCGGCCGACAGCGACATGGACGGCGTGCCCGACAGCCGCGACAAGTGCCCGGACACCCCGCTCGGCGT
>JBFYXI010000176.1:0-8763 GCA_041310635.1 Desulfuromonadaceae bacterium
GCAGCCTTTACCAAGGCCGCCGAACGCCAGGCGTTTCTCGACCTGGCCGAGCGCCAGGGGAAACCGGCCCGGCTCCTGCACCTCCACTGCGACCCTGCCACCACCCTGGCGCGGCTCGACCGCCGCCTGGCCAACGGGCGGGATGCCTCGGACGGTCGACGGGAGCTGTTGTCAGCGCAGGCCGCCGCCTTCGAACCGCTCCGCCCCGGACCGCAGCTGATCGAGATCGACAGTTCCGCGGCGGTCGACTATAATGTGCAGCAGCTACTCTGCCGGCTGCTGCCAGGGTGATCGCGCCATGAACCTTCCCGCCAAAACCTACCCGCGCCTGCGCGAGGCCTGGGGAATCTTCTTCTTCCTCGGGTTGGTAATGCTCAACTATCCGTTCCTGCACATCTTCAACAAAGATGTGCAGATCTTCGGCACCCCCCTGCTGGTTCTCTACCTGTTGGTCGGCTGGCCGCTGTCGATCGGCATCGTCTACCTCTTCTCGCTGCTGCACGGTATCGACGGCGGCAGCCAGCCCCCTGCCCCGCCCCAGGATCAGGCATGATCCCGTTCGGCATAGTCGCATCCCTCTCCCTGTTCTACTTCGGGATGCTCTTTGCCGTCGCCTATTATGCCGACCAGCGCAGCAAGACGGGGCGCAGCCTGATTGACAATGCCAACGTCTACTCCTTCTCCCTGGCGGTCTTCTGCACCTCATGGACCTTTTACGGCAGCGTCGGCCGGGCGGCGACCAGCGGCATCGACTTCCTCACCATCTACCTGGGGCCGACGCTGATGGCCTTTGCCTGGTGGTTCCTGCTGCGCCGCATGGTGCGCATCAGCAAGGAGCAGAACATCGCCAGCATTGCCGACTTCGTATCGAGCCGCTACGGCAAATCGGCAGTGCTCGGCGCCATCGTCACACTCTTTGCGGTCATCGGCATCATGCCGTACATAGCCCTGCAGCTGAAAGCCGTGTCGCACACCTTCCAGCTGCTGACCCTCCCTTCGGAAACGCCGCACCTGGTCGCCCTCACCCACTCCGACAACACGGCCCTGGTGGTCGCTCTGCTGCTCGGCCTGTTCGGCGTCCTGTTCGGTGCCCGCCACCTCGACGCCACCGAGCACCACGAAGGGCTGGTCGCAGCCGTCGCCCTGGAATCGCTCCTCAAGCTGGTCGCCTTCGTCACGGTCGGCATCTTCGTCACCTACGGCCTGTTCGACGGCTTTGCCGACATCTTTGCCCAATTCCGGGAGCGCTTCCCGGAGCGTCAGCACCTGCTGATGCTCGGTACCGAGCAGATTTCCTATCCGCGCTGGTTCTCGCTGACCTTCATGTCGATGATGGCGGTCATGGTCCTCCCCCGCCAGTTTCACATCATGGTCGTTGAAAACTGCCGCGAGGAGCATATCGGCGAGGCGATGTGGCGTTTCCCCGCCTATCTCTTCCTGATCAACCTGTTCGTCATCCCGATCGCCCTGGCCGGGATACTGCTCTACAACGGCGACACCGCCGCCGCCGATTTCTATGTGCTCAACCTGCCCCTGGAGACCGGCCACCCATGGCTGGCGCTGCTGGTCTTCATCGGCGGGTTTTCGGCCTCGGCAGGAATGGTCATGGTTGAATCCGTGGCCCTTTCGACCATGATTCTCAATCACCTGCTGATGCCGGTGATCCTCAAGTTCTACTCCGGCGCGCGCAACCTCTCCGGACTGCTGATCAACCTGAAGCGGATTGCCATCATCGTCGTCATCCTGCTCGGTTACCTCTATTACCGCCTGCTCGGGGAAACCGCCGCCCTGGTCAACATCGGCCTCATCTCGTTCCTCGCCGCCACCCAGTTCGCCCCGGCCATCATCGGCGGCATGTACTGGCGAGGTGCCACGCGGCGGGGCGCGACCACCGGCCTGGTCCTCGGCTTTGTCATGTGGTTCTATACCCTGGTCATTCCCGCCTTTGTCGACTCCGGGTGGCTGAGTCGAGCAATTCTCGACGACGGCCTGTTCAACCTGGCGCTGCTGCGCCCCACCGCGCTGTTCGGCCTGGTCGACTTTGACATCTGGAGTCATGCCCTGTTCTGGACCCTGTTTGTCAACGTCGGCAGCTTCCTGGCCATTTCGCTGTTGACTTCGCCGCAGCCGGTCGAGATGGAGCAGATCGGAAAGTTCGTCGACGTTTTCAAGACACGTGCAGAAACACCGCAACTGCGGCGCATCACCAAGGCCCCATCGGTCATCGAGTTCGTCGAACTGATGGCCAAATTCATCGGCGAAAAGCAGGCTCACGCCGCGATCAGCGAATACCTCGGCCACCGTGAAATCGATGAAAAGGGGAGCCTGTCCGAGCAGGAACTGCCGCAGCTCAAGCGCTTCACCGAACTGACCCTGGCCGGCTCGGTCGGCATTGCCCCGGCGCGGATCATCATCGACAATTACCTGGCGGCGCGCGGCAGCCACATGGAAGATGTCTTTGACGTGTTAGGTTCGGTCAACATCAGCCGCACGGCTACCCGTGAACAGCTCGGCGTGCTCTATGAAGCCGCCCGGGTGGTTTCAAGCGGTGCCCCGCTGCAGACCATGCTGGACGAAATTCTGAAGATCTTCATCGACCAGTTCCGGTTCGACCTCTGCGTGATCCGCATCCTCGACCCGGATCGCCAGGTCCTCAGCGTGCGCAGCCAGCGAGGCATGTCGTCCCCGCACTTCGGCAGCTCGGAACGCGAGCTGAATATGGACACCTTCATTGGCGAAGCGTTTCTGAGCAATCAAATGGTGGTCGTCAACGACTGCGACACCATCACCAAACCGGCAACCGCCGAGATCACCCGCCGCGAAGGGATTGTCTCGCTGGCCCATGCCCCGATTACCCTCGAAGGCCAGCCGATTGGCGTCCTTTCAGCCTTCTCGCGAACGTCCAAGGGGATTTTCACCGACGAATTCGTCGAGCTGTTCGGCAGCCTGGCCAATCAGATCGGGGTTGCCTGGCGCAACTCCCAACAGACCGAACGGTTGATCGCCGCCCGCGAACAGCAGCGCGAACTGGAGATTGCCAAGAATATCCAGCTCAGCCTGCTCCCGACCACCATCCCCGAGGTCCCCGGCATCGGCCTGGCCGGGGTCTGCCTGCCGGCCAAGGATGTCGGTGGCGACTATTACGACTTCCTGCTGCAACCCGATGGGGATCTCGGCCTGGTCATTGCCGACGTATCCGGTCACAACGTCGGTGCGGCGCTGATCATGGCCGAAACCCGCACCATGATCCGCGCCCGCTGCGACCAGTCCATGACTCCGCAAAAGACCCTGGCCGAGCTCAACCACTTCTTCTACGAGGATCTGACTCGTGCAGAGCTGTTCGTCACGCTCTTTGTTCTCGAGTACCAGCCGGCCAGCGGCCGGATCATCTACGCCAGCGCCGGGCACCCGCCGCCGCTGTTGTGGCGGATCCAGTCCGACAGCTGCGAGCGGCTCGATGTCGAGGGCCTCATCCTCGGAGTGCGCCGGGAGTTTCCCTACGAACAGCAGGAGCGGACGCTCTCCCCCGGTGATGTGCTGCTGCTCTATACAGACGGCATTACCGAAGCGGCCAACGGCACGGGAGAGATGTTCGGCGAGGAACGGCTGGCGGAGCTGATCAGGGCATCCGGCCGGCTGTCGCCGCAGGCCCTGATCGACCTGATATTCCTGCAAGTTCGGCTATTTACCGGAACACAAAGTTTCGACGACGATGTTTCCCTGGTGGTTCTGCAAATCAACAGTGGGGAATAAAAGCGTTGGCTGCTGGCGCAGGCGTGCTATGATTATGACATTCGCAGGTAGTGGCAGAGGATATCCCGTCAAGGAGTGACCCATGAATTTGCTGATCGAACAGAAAGGGACCGTGGTCTTGCTGACCGTTCAGGAAGAGCGCCTCGACGCGCACAACAGCGGCGATCTCAAGGCCCAGATGCTCAAGCTTTTCGAGGAGGGCAGCAATGACCTGGTGATTGACCTGCAAACTGTCCGTTTCATCGATTCCTCGGGACTGGGCGCCCTGGTTTCCGGCTTCAAGAACGCCAGCTCCCGCAACGGCAGCCTGAAGCTGGCGGGCTTGCAGCTGCAGGTCAAGTCGATGTTCGAACTGACCAGGCTGCACCGCGTGTTTGAAATCTTCACCGATACCGACGAGGCACTGGGCAGCTTCTCATGATCCCGCAGGACAAAGCCGTTGCGATCCCGGCGCGAGGAGTGTCGGGACGCCAGGAGTCCAAGCATGGCCACCGACCGGATCGAGGTTGACATCAGGGTTCCCAACCAGACCCGCTATCTCTGCCTGATCGGCCATATTGGAGAAAATATCGCGCTGGCCCTCAAGCATTATGGCGGCGATAGGGAGAAGCTGGCCTACGAGCTGAACCTGGTGTTGACCGAAGCCATGGCCAATGCCATCCAGCATGCCAACGAAGGTGATCCCGCCAAGGAAGTGCACATTGAAATCGTCATTGCCGACGGGTGTCTGACCATTCGCGTCTACGACAGCGGCCAGGGCTTCGATATCCGCCAGTTCGTCACGCCGGCCAATCCCCTTGACGAACATGGACGCGGCATCTACCTGATTCACACCATTATGGACCAGGTGGCCTATCGCCCTTCCGGCTGCGGGCACGTTCTGGAAATGACCAAATTCCTCCATTGACGCGCTGGCGTCCCCGGTTGCATAGCCACCCCCGGCTGGTTACGGCCGGGGGTTTTGCGTTTCAACCCCGAGAGGAAAACAGCCCGAGCAATTGCTGGTGGCTGGCGAGCTCCAGGTCGGCCTGCAGATCGTTGCGGTAGGCGGCAAAACGGATACCGGCTGCGAGCGCGGCGGCTTGGTCAAGTTCCGAATCACCGACGAACAGAAGTTGCCCTGGAGCAAGAGCAAGCCGGCGCGCGGCTTCCAGGAGCATGTCCGGGTACGGTTTCGGGCGCGGCACGTCACGGCTGGTGACCACCGCCCGGAAATAACCGTTCAGCCCGAAGTGATCGAGAATCTCATGCATGCTGCCGCCGCGGTTGGTCGCGACAGCCAGGGGGAAGTGTTGCGACAGCTCCTCGAGGGCGGCGACCATCCCCGGTTCCGGCTGCATGGCCGGGATGAACCGGCGATAGTCGAGCAGCCTTGCCGCTTCCAAGGCGACCGCCACCCGTTCCTCGCCGAGCAGAACCCGGAACACCTCCGGGCTCGCCGCCGTATGACAGAGCCGGCTGCGTTCGCCATCGGCGGGATCCACCGGGATTTCCCCCAAGGCCTCGAGAATCGCGTTGTAATAGGCGAGATTGGCGGCGCGGCTTTCAAACAGCACCCCATCGCAATCGAAGACGATTCCGGCTACCCCTTGCATGCGGCCGCACCTCGCTGGCGAACCCACAACAGCCCGGCCACGCCGAAGATGATCATCGGGATTGAGAGCAGTTGTCCCATGGTCGCGCCACCCCAGAGCAGGCCCAGGTGAACATCCGGCTGGCGCACGCCTTCGACCAGCAGCCGGCACAACCCATAGCCGAGAAAAAAGCCGAAGAACGGCACACCGGGAGCAGCCTGGCGGCGGTGCAGCCAGAGGAGAACCAGCAACAGCAGCAGGCCCTCGAGGAAGGCCTGGTAAAGTTGGCTAGGATGCCGCGGCAGCGGGCCGGCCCCCGGGAACACCATTCCCCAGGGGAGATCGGTGGGGCGCCCCCACAACTCGCCGTTGATGAAGTTCCCCACCCGGCCGAGGCCGAGGCCGACCGTGGCGGAAGTCACCAGGATGTCGCCGGTCAGAAGCACCGGCAAGCGCCGGCGGCGGCAGAACAGGACCGCGGCCGCCACCACCCCAAGCAGACCGCCATGGAAGCTCATCCCCCCCTGCCAGATGGCAAAAATTTCGAGCGGGTGGTCGAGATACCAGCCCGGGTTGTAGAACAGCACATAACCGAGCCGGCCGCCGGCGACCACGCCGATGGCGCCGTGGAAGAGCAGGTCGGCGGCGCCGTCCCGATCCAGGGGCAGCTCGCGGAGCCGGGTGAGGTAGAGGATCAGGCCATAGGCGGCCAGAAACCCGAACAGGTACATCAGCCCATACCAGCGAACGGCCAAGGGGCCGATCTGGATCACCACCGGGTCGATTTGCGGAAAGGTCATTGCACCACCTGCTGCGGCTTGTGCCCCGTGGGGCAGAAAAACCCTTGCGTCGTCAGGTCAAGCCGCCGAGAGATTGCAGAACACCCTGGAAATCGGCGGGCAGCGGTGCCCGCAGTCTCAGAGGGGCGCCGCTGACCGGATGATCGAGCAGCAGTTCGCTGGCATGCAGCATCTGCCGGGGGATCGCCACCCCCGCACAGACAGCCGGCCCGCCGTACGCCGTATCGCCGAGCAGAGGATGCCCTGCCTCGGCGAAATGAATGCGAATCTGGTGGGAACGCCCGGTCGGAATTTCGACTTCAACCAAGGCGACAGCAGCGCCGCGGCCGACCACCCGGTAGCGGGTAATTGCCGGCTTGCCGCCGCGCGCCACCGAGACCATGCGATTGGATGCCCGCCGCCGGGCCAATTGCGAACGGAACTCCCCGCGATCGTCTTGCGGCACGCCCGCCACCAGGGCTAGGTAGCGCTTGCCCACCCGATGCTCCTGGAAAGCCTCCGTCAGGCCCTTGTGAGCCTTGGTGTGGATTGAGAATATTATCACCCCGCTGGTGTCGCGATCAAGCCGCTGTACCATCCCCAGGCTTGCCTTGCCATCGTGCTCCAGGAACTGTTGCACGGCGGAGTACAGGGTGCCCTGGTAGCGCGCCGGGGTTGGCTGGGTGGCGACCCCGGCCGGTTTGTCGAGAGCCAGCAGGTAAGGATCGCGGTAGAGAACCCGGGCCACATCGAGCCGGAACGGCTCCAGCGGCAATCCGTCCACATAGAGTTCGACCCGTTGGCCTGCCGCGACCGGCAGGCTGCAGCGCCTCACCCGACGCCCGTCGACATGCACGCCGCCAAGATCGATCAGGCCCTTGATCAGACCGCGGGTGACCCCGCCACAACCATCGGCGAGGAAACGGTCAAGCCGCTCCCCGGCATGCTCGGCGGCCACGGCAAAGCGGTAGACCCCAGGGGCGATACCCGGCTGATTCACGACATGACCGTCAGAAAATCCCAATTGGAAAAATTTCAGAGTGCCGACTTGACAGCACGTCGGCACATGCTAGCATGTGAGTTACGAGGAACCAAGGTCTTTGACATTCTCTGGAGTGTCCGACGGTTGCAGACTCAGCCCCGGCCAACCATAATTCAACACGCCCCCAGGTTCGACCGTGGTGTGCCAGCCCGCCCCCGAGCGGGACGCCTGAAGCGGTTTCCCGAGGCATCATGATGACCTGAGGCCGGATTGAGTGCAACGTCGGCATTCCGGAGATTGATCGAGTGAGATTTGGCACAGCACAACCGTACACGAGGGTGCGTGCACCCGGCCAGGCGCCAACCGAAACACAGGTTTCAACAGAACGCCGGGCAACAGTCGGCAGGTGCTGTGCCAATTAGACAGACATCAAGGGCCCCGTGCTTCAGCACGGGGCCCTTGATGTTTCATGAACGCACCGAGACAGTCCTCTACGGCGATGTCGTGTTCAGTCCGCTACCCCGCCGTTGACCCGTTCGCGCAATTCCTTGCCGGTTTTAAAGAACGGGGTTTTTTTGGAAGGGATGCGTACCACCGTGCCGCTTTTTGGATTGCGCGCCTCGCGGGCGTCACGCTGGCGAACGGTGAATGACCCGAAGCCGCGGATCTCCACCCGGTCACCCTCGGCAAGGGCCTGGCCGATCCCGTCGAAAATGGCGTTGACGATCACTTCCGCTTCGCGTTTGTTGAGCATCTCGCTGGTAGTGGTCAATTCTTCGATCAATTCGCTTTTGGTCATTTCCTTATTCCTCCACTAATTGAATCCAGGCCAGACGTACTGCAGTCCACCGCCCTGCTGGGTGAGCAGCGCCTGGCGAATTTGACTGGACGCTTCCTGAATCAGAAAATCGATCAGCCTTGGCTTGTCGCTGGGGGGATAGACCACCGTCGGCTTGCCGTCGATGCCGCCCAGCTCGCCAGCGCGGCGGATCGCCGCGTCGAGGCTGCCGAGTTCGTCAACGAGACCGAACTCCTGCGCCTGCCGACCGGTAAAGATCCGGCCGTCGGCAAGTTCCTTGACCTTTTGCGGATCAAGCTGCCGCCCGGCCGCGACCGAGACGACAAACTGGTTGTGGACATCGTCGATCACCCCTTGAAGCAACGCCCGATCCTCCTCGGTCATCGGCCGTACCGGTGAACCGATATCCTTGTGCTTGCCGCTTTTCACCACCTCGCTGCGTAGACCGATCTTGTCCAGCAGTTCCTGGAAATTGGTGAATTCCATGACGACGCCGATGCTTCCGGTAATCGTCCCGGGATTGGCAAAAATCTGCCGGGCGGGCGCGGCGATATAGTAGCCGCCGGAAGCCGCTACCGATCCCATGGAGGCGACAACCGGCTTGTCGGCATCGATGCTCTTGACTTTATCATGGATCTCCTGAGAGGGACCGACGCCGCCGCCAGGGGAATCGATGCGCAGAACGATCGCCTTGACTGACCCGTTTCCATGAAACCCATCAAGCTGCTCAATGATTTTCTTGGAATCGACAATGACCCCTTGCACCTCGATCACACCGACCAGACTGCGCGCCACGAAATTGGCGGGACGGTCGAGCAGATGCGCAACCGCAAGAATCAGCGCCAGGAAAAAGACGAAGATCCCGCAGAGCAGGGT